>VBDX01000025.1 GCA_005881885.1 Chloroflexota bacterium | reverse complement strand
ACCGCGTCCGCAATTTTTGACGACATGCCTGGCACAAATGTGCGGGTCGCGTAATGAGAGGCCGGGCAGATCGCCCGGCCTCGCAAGCTACAAACCTATGGACGGGTGGCGGTCATGGCAGAGGAAGGACACTCGCTGGGTAGAACCGGAGCTGCAGAAGCTTGAGGCCGTGGTTGTCGTAATTCCAGAAGTAGTTCTGGAGGCAGGAGTCGAAGAGGGCGACCGTTGCCGTGGTGCACGTGGTCAGCGCCTGATCCGCGGCGCTGAGCGTAACAAAGAGCAGGCTCGAGGTGACGTTCTGGAACTTCGCGTTCTTGGTCCGCACGAGATGGAGTGTCGTGGTGAGCGAGCAAAGGACCTCCGTGGTGGTCGTGCTCACGCCGGTGGTGGGATCGATCACGGTCACGTCCACGGTGGCGCAGGTCGTCATGTCGGCGGTGCCCTTCGGCTTGCCGAGGGCCCGGGCCCAGACCGTCCACGTGGTCGAGACGTCGGCAGGAAGCTGGAAGAGCGCGCCGTTCTGGTCGGTCGCGTTCGCGTCCAGCACCTGGAAGCTCTCGGTCGGTGGAGCGGGGACGAGGAAGATCTTGTTGACTTTGCTGATCTTGCTGAAGTCCGTGCCGCTGAGGCTGCTGGCCGACTGTCCTCCGACGAGCTCGACGAAGATCCGACGCCCATCGTTGTTGTTCATGTCGGCCGTCTTGTCCTTCGGTACGCCGATGATGTTGAGATTAAAGTGCGAGCCACTGGGCGCACCGTTACCGGTTGTCGCGCTAGTTTTCGTGCTTGTCGTGACTACGCTCGCGGTGGTCGTCGTCGCCGGTGCGGTGATCACCGCAGCGGCGGCGAGCCCGGGTACGGCAGCGATCGCGAAGGCCACGCCTAGGAGCAAGATGCGTCTCATTCGCGCTGTCCTTTCTCCCCTCTCCCAATTCGAGAGCCGACTGACCCGCCTTTCTTCCCGGCCTCCCTTCCGGAACGGTTTCTCGGCTTTCCCGGTACAACGGACCAGGTGGTGGTCGCGCCTTGGGACTATCGACTAAGCTCGCCCGGACCTTCGCGCACCGTCCGTTAAACGCACCCGCCGCGGCGCTCAGCGCCTCCGCCGATACATCCGGGGCTCCATCTCTGTACGGTCGGCGCTCGACCGCCGCGACACGGTGAAGGTCGGCAGGCGCCGTTACGGCGCCACTAGTCCTCGATGAGCTTTCTTCCGGCGAAGCCTGTTTCGAGGTCATGCCAGTAGCTGATGCGATCGCCGTCGCCGAGCTGCCAGCAGAGGTACACGTCGCGCCCCCGACGGGTCGCTCGGAAGTCGATCAGGCCCTTATCGGGATCCTTCACCTCGGCACCGAACCGGGCGATCTCGAGGAGCAGCGCGTTGATCTCCTGCGCGACAGGATCGGTGGGCCGCCGATCGTACGACGCCTTCCGACGCTGCAGATCTTCGAGCAGGGGACGGATCTTGGGGAGGATTGCCTCGGCCTGAGAGCGCGTGAACGTCGGCATATGCTCTCGCGCGAGTATGGGGCCGGAGGGAGAAACGTGGCGACGTACGTCCTTCTGACAAAAGTTACGCCGGCGGGCGTCAAGACTTTGCAGTCCAACCCCCGCCGCATCAAAGTGGTCAACAAGGAGATCGAAGCGCTCGGCGCGCGAGTCGTGGCGCAGTACGCGACCCTGGGCCGCTACGACTTCGTCAACATCGTCGAGGCGAAGGACAACGAGACCATCGCCCGCGTCTCCGTCGGTCTCGGCGCGCGCGGCACAGTTCAGATCGAGACCCTCACCGCGATCCCGATCGAGAGTTTCATCCGCTCTATCGGAAAGAAGAGCCGATAGCCCCTGCCGCCGTCCTCCTGCGCGGCGCGGCGTTCGCGGAGGCTCGCTCGCAATCGCTACGCCTCGGCATCTCGCTGCTCATGCGCGACGGTCGCATCGCGTACGTGGGACCGGATGACGGCGTCCCCGATTCGGCCGGCGCCGAAAGCGTCGACGCATCTGGTGCGACGATCATCCCCGGCCTCGTCGACTGCCATGCGCATTTCACGGGGCTCGGCGGAGCGAACTGGCTCGCGCGGTTCGGCGACCCGGAGGCGGAACTCCTGGCGCGCGGCGACGAAGCCGCGCGCGACCTCGCACGCATGGGCGTACTGACCGCGCGCGACGTCGGTGCGCCGCGCCGCCTGAACCTTCGTATTCGCGACTCGCTGCGTGACCGCACCGACGCTCCGGACATCCTCGCGGCCGGCACCTGGCTCGCGCGCCGCGACAAGTTCCCAGGGTTCGTCGTCTTCGTCGACTCTGGCGAGGACCTCCGTGCCGCGGCGATCGCCGAGATGGACGCCGGCGCGGACCTGGTGAAGATCGCCGTCGACACCGGACGCACCGGCGATGAGGTGACGTTCACGAGCAATGAGCTCACCCCCACGGTGAAAGCGGTCCACGATCGCGGCAAACGCATCACCGCTCACGCTCAGGGCAAAGGCGCGGCCGTCGCCGCCGCGGCAGGGGTCGACTCGATCGAGCACGGATTCGGCGTCGATGCGGCGACCGCGCAACAAATGACCGGACGTACCGCGCTCGTCCCGACGCTCAGCGTCCTCGAGAGCTTCATGGGATTCGCGGCGACGGCGGGCGGACGGTTCACCGAAGGCAAGGCCGCGACCGGCGCGCTGCAGGAGCAGGCTTTCGGCGCGGTCCGCGCAGCGAAGACCGCGGGCGTGAGGATCGCGACGGGCAGCGACTTCGGCGGAGGCTCGGTGCGGCCCGGTCACCTCGCGTGGGAGGTCGAGATGCTCGTGCGCGCGGGGCTCGAACCGTATGAGGCGCTCGCTTCAGCGACGTGGGTCGGCGGCGAACTCCTCGGGCTCAAAGATGCGGGGACCATCACCGAAGGCGGCCCGGCGAATGTGGTCCTCGTTCACGGCGATCCGCTCTCTGATCCCGCCGCGCTCTGGCGCGTCTGGCGGGTCTATCACCACGGCGCGCGGGTCAGCTGACCGATCGGGGCTTGAGCGCCCTCCGCCACTTGGCTTCGGTCGGCTGCATCGGGTTCGCCAGCGCGCGGTAGATCGGCGGCTTCGCAGGTTCGGGATGCGTGATCCTGCCGATCCGCTCGGTGATGGCAAACGCGTCGAGCGTCACCATCGGTTCCTCACCTGCGAGAGTCCGAGTGATCTCGACCTTGCCAAACATCTTGCCCACCACCGCGAAGAACGTTACGTCCCTTGACTTCGTGTCTCCATAGCGCGTTCGGTCACCCGAGCGGGGGACGCCCGGCCCAGGACCATGCAGCGATAGCGGACTCGCGTACTGCAAATGGTGGAGAAGCTCTCCGCAACCCGCGCGGAGCTAGGCGGGCACGCCCTCCGCGAGTAGGTCGACCGCGGTGCGGACCGGCGCCCCTTCGGGGATCTCGTCGTCCATCGGCGGCTCGATGTGCGTTTCGGCGACAAGCTCCCGACCCAGCCGAACCGCCAGCGCTATCGCGCAACGTTCTGCGACCTCGCGGACACCGGCCTCGATGCCCAGTCGCGCGAGCGATCCGACCTCGTGCTGAAAACCGCACGGGAGGATGCGCTCGAAACCCGCGAGGTCGGTAGAAACGTTCAGCGCGAAACCGTGCGTCGTGACGCCACGCGATATACGCACGCCGATCGCGCCGATCTTCGCGGGGCGGCCATCTGGCAGATCGATCCACACGCCCGTCTTCCCGCGCTCCGTGCGCGAAGGGACGCCGTAGCTGGCGAGTGCGTCGCGCATCGCGTGCTCGATCGCGCGCACGTACCCGACGAGGTCGTGCCCCTCGCCGAACGCGATGATCGGATAGCCAACGAGCTGCCCCGGGCCGTGGTAGGTGATGTCGCCACCACGATCGACCCGGTACACAGCCGCGCCCACCACGCGCAGGACGTCCCGTCCGACAAGTAGGTGATCCGTCGTCCCGCGACGGCCGATCGTGTACACGGGCTCGTGCTCGAGCAGCAGGAGCCGCTCGGCTCCTCCTGCCCGCACCCTGGTCGCGACCGCTTCCTGAAGCCGCCACGCGTCGACGTAGGGGACGCGGCCGAGCCACGTCGCGCGCAGCGCGCTAGACATTGACACCGACATGCCGCTCGGCGTGGTATGAGGAGCGCACCAGTGGTCCTGACTCGACGTGGCGGAAACCCATCGTCATTCCTTCGTCGCGGAGCTCCGCGAACTCCACCGGCGTCCAGTAACGCTCGATCGGAAGGTGCACGGGTGACGGACGCAGGTACTGGCCAACTGTAAGGACGTCGGTGCCTTGCGAGGCGATGTCGCGCATGGTCTTGCGTACCTCCTCGCGCGTCTCGCCGAGGCCGACCATGATCCCGCTCTTGCACACCAGATCAGGTGCGCGCTCCTTCGTCCGCCGCAGCACCTCGAGCGACCTCGGGTACCGCGCCTGTGGCCGGACGCGCTGGTACAGACGCTCGACCGTCTCGACGTTGTGATTCAAGATCTCCGGACGCTCTGCGAGCACCGTGTCGAGCGCCTCCGGGTCGCCGGTGAAGTCCGGGATCAGCACCTCAACGGTCGTGCCCGGCGACTGCCGCCGGATCTCCCGGATGGTCGCGGCGAAAAGCGATGCGCCTCCGTCGGGCAGCTCGTCGCGGTTGACGCTCGTGACGACCGCGTGACCGAGCGTCATCTGCGCGACCGCGGCTCCCACCCGGGCGGGCTCATCCAGATCGACGACCCCGGGGCGTCCCGTCTTCACGGCGCAGAACCCGCACGAGCGCGTGCAGGTGTCCCCGAGGATCATGAACGTCGCCGTCCCCGCGCCCCAACACTCGGCCATGTTCGGGCAGTGCGCTTCTTCGCAGACGGTGTGGAGCGACTTCGCACGCATGAGCTTGCGCAGGTTCTCGTACTCGGGACCCATGGGCAGCCGGACCTTCAGCCATTCGGGACGCGCGCGGTCGATCGGCACGACCGTGTTCGCCTGTCCGCGCCCGCGCGAGCGGGGACGCTCGACCTCGCCCGGGATCTCGAAACGGATCGGTGCGAGCTCAGCCACTAATACACCGGGACCGACGTGCCCGCGGTCTGAAGCCAGTCGCGGACCGCGGTGAGGAATCGGGCGGCGGTCGATCCGTCGACCACCCGGTGATCGAATCCGATCACGATGTTCATGATCTGTCGGATAGCGATCGAGTCGTCGTCCGTCACGACGAGCCGCTTGCGGATCGACTCGGACGAGAGGATGGCCGCCTGGCCCGGCGGCACGATCGGGCTCGACACGATAGTGCCGAGCGGACCGGTGTTGTTTAACGTGAACGTGCCGCCGGAGAGATCGTCGAGCGTCAACCGCCGCGCCTTTGCCCGATCCACGACGTCGCGGATGCCACGCATGAGCCCGGCGATGCTCTTGCCGTCGGCGTCCTTGATGACCGGGACGATAAGTCCGTCCTCGCCGAGCGCGACGGCGTAGCCGAGGTTGATCTCGCGATGACGGACGAGGCCCTGGTCTGTCCAGCTCGAGTTCACCTGGGGAACGGTCCGGATCGCATCGACCACCGCCTTCGCGATGAAGGCAGCCGGCGAGAGGTCGAAGCCTTCGCGCTCCATGAACTCGCCCCGCACCTTCTCGCGATAGCGCATGAGGTCGGTCATGTCGACCTCCATGACCGCGTGGGCGTGCGGGGCGCTCCACGCCTGCACCATGTTGTTCGCGATCGCGCGGCGCATCTGCGTGAGCGGCACGAGCTCATCCCCGGCGAGAGATGTCGCGGGCGCCGGCCGGGCCGGGACGGCCCGTGACTCTGCTTGCGGCTGCGCGGGAACGACGCGTCCAGCGGCCTGCTGTTGCGACTGACGCTGGGCGATGAAGTCCTCGACGTCTTTACGTGAAACACGCCCGCCGAGTCCGGTGCCGTCGATCTCGGAGATGTCGATGCCGTGCTCACTGGCGAGCTTGCGTACCGCCGGCGTCGCTCTCACATCAGAAAGATCGGGGCGCTCCTCGGTGGTCGTCGTTGCTGCGGATGGAGGAGACGACCCTTGAGGTGGAGGAGACGGAGCGCGCGAGGGCGGCGGCGCCGAAGCCGCGGAGGGTTGGGGTGCGCCGGGTTGAGAGGGTGTCGGCGGCTGAGGCGCCGGGACCGACGGCTGCGCTGCGGATGGTGCTGCGGACGGCTGAGGCGCGGCGGCCTCCCCGTCCGCGGTGTCGAAGACGGCGAGGAGCGTGCCGATCGGGACGGTCTGGCCCTCCTGGACCTTGACCTCTCTGAGCGTGCCCGCGACCGGTGACGGGATTTCGGTGTTCACCTTGTCCGTCTGGACCTCGACCAGGAGGTCGTACTTATTGACCTTCTCGCCCGGCTGCTTCAGCCACTTTCCGATCGTGCCTTCGGTGACCGACTCGCCGAGCTTGGGCATCTTCAGCTCGAACCCCGGCATTTCGCTCCTATCTAATACGCGGCGAGCTCGCGCATCTTCGCCGCGATCTTGGTGGGATCAGGCATGAACCAGTCTTCCTGAGGCTTGTTGTAAGGCATCGCGGGCACCTCTGGCCCACCGATGCGCATAACCGGCGCGTCCAGATCGCTGAAGGCCTCCTCCGCGATCAGGGCCGCGATCTCGGCCCCCGCCCCGAACATGCGGTTGTCCTCATACACGATCAAACACTTTCCGGTCTTCCGCGCTTCCCGCAGCACCGTGTCGGCGTCCAGGGGACGCAGGCTGCGCATGTCCACGACGTTCACCGACACGCCTTCGGCCGCGAGCGTCTCCGCGGCGGCGAGCGCGTGATGCAGCATGAGGCCGTACGCGAACACGGTGATGTCCGTACCTTCGCGTTTCACGTCCGCCGGACCCAGCGGGATCGTGTAATCGCCGTCCGGCACCTCGCCCTTCACCGCGCGATAGGTCGCCTTGTGCTCGAGGAAGATAACGGGGTCTGGGTCGCGGATCGCGCTCCGCAGCATCCCCGTGATGTCGTAGGGCGTCGACGGAACGACGACCTTGAGGCCGGGCACGTGTGCATAAAACGCCTCGACCGATTGCGAGTGATACAGCGCACCATGGACCGGCCCGCCCCACGGCATACGAATCACCATCGGAACACCGAACGAACCGTTCGAGCGATACCGCATGCGCGCGGCTTCGTTGACGATCTGCTCGAACGCCGGCGCGTGGAAGTCCGCGAATTGCATCTCGGCGATCGGCCTCAGCCCTCCGATCGCCGCTCCGATCGACACGCCGACGATGCTCGACTCCGCGACGGGGGTGTCGATGATGCGATCGGCGCCGAACTCTTCGATGAATCCATCGGACACCCGAAAGACTCCGCCCCGCACACCAACGTCCTCGCCCAGAAGGATCAGGCGCTCGTCGCGCCGGAACTCCTCGAGGAGCGTGTCGTGGACCGCCTGCACGTTCGTCTTCACGCTCATGGGCCGCGTCGCTCGGGCGCGATCGGCGGAAAATCGTCAGGGCGTCGTTCGCGCATGATCGCGTAGACGGCGCCAACGATGTCCTCGCGGTTCGGCTTCGAGAAGTAGTCGCCATCGTTCCCCACCGCCACGCGATTCGCGGTCGCCGTCAGCGTTCGAGGGCCGACGTCGAGATGGTCGATCCCGCCTTGCACCTCGGTCACCTCGCGAAGGATGTACGCCGATGCGCCGCCTGGTACGTCCTCATCGACGACCAGAAGGGCGCGCGTCTTCGCCACGGACTCCGCGATGGCGTGATCGATGTCGAACGGAAGCAGTGTCTGGACGTCAACGATCTCAGTGTCGATTCCGAGCTCCGCCAGATCCTCAGCGGCCTCGCCCGCGATCCGGCAAAGGGCACCATACGTCACAAGCGTGACGTCGGCGCCCGAACGGAGCGTCTCGGGCACGCCGAGCGGGATGGTGAACTCGCCCACATTCTCGGGAATGCGCTCCTTGAGCCGGTAGCCCGAGAGGACCTCGATGAGCAAGCCCGGGTCGTCGCCGCGCAGGAGCGTGTTGTACAGGCCCGCGGCGCGTGTCATGTCGCGAGGCACGGCGACGTGCAGGCCGCGGAGCGCCGACACGATCGTCGCCATCGGGGACCCGGTATGCCAGATGCCCTGGAGGCGATGGCCTTTGGTGCGAATGAGAACCGGCGCTTTCTGGCCTCCGCCGGTGCGCCAATGCAGCGTCGCGAGGTCGTCGGAGGCGAGCTCGAGCGCGTAGAGCAGGTAGTCCACGTACTGGATGTCGACGACGGGTCGCAGTCCGCGGAGCGCGGCGCCGATCCCTTGCCCGAGGATGGTCGCCTCGCGGATCCCCGTGTCGATCACCCGCTGATCGCCGTGCTTGGCCTGCAGCCCCTCGAAGACCAGGTTCACGTCGCCGAGCTTCCCGACGTCCTCGCCGAGGATGACAATGCGCGGGTCGCGCCCGAGGTTCTCATCGAAGCAGCGAACCAGGACGAGCCGGCCATCCACGGCCTCCGCCCCTTCGACATAGGTCGGCGCGACCGCGCCGATACGCAGCGGCGACTCCGCCGAGCGGCTGTAGAGATACGAGTTGAAGCGCTCGTCGTTCTGCCTCGCGTACGACTCGAAGAAGGCCGCGAGCTCCGCGCGAGCGGGACCATCGTGACCGCGTAGTGCAACGAGCGCGCGCCGGGCAACCGCCGCGACAAGGCGCCGGCTGGGCGCTTCCGCCGAGCGCAGCTCGTCGACGATCCGCGAAAGATCCGCATTCGCCTCTCGTCCGGCCTGCAGGGTCGCGGAGAGGGCGCGCGCACGATCGTCGCGGATCGGCGCCTGGTACGCCTCCCACGCCTCCTCGCGGATGCGTTCGACGTCGGCGCGTTCGGTCCGCTCGATCTCATCGAGGGTCCCCGCGTCGACCAGCCCCTCGTGGAGGATCCACTCGCGCATCCGCCGTATCGGATCGAACTCGATCTCGAAGAGCAGGCGGTCCTTCGACTTGTACCGCTCGTGCGAACCGCTCGTCGAATGACCCTGTGGCTGCGTCATCTCCGTCACATGCACGACCGAGGGCACATGCTCGCGCCTCGCGTGCTCGACCGCGAGCTGGTACACGTCGCAGCAGGCGAGATAGTCGTGGCCCTTCACGGTGTGGAGGTCGTAGCCACCGCCGCCATCGGAGCGCTGGAATCCCTGGAGCAGTGCGGAGATCGAGCCCTTCGTCGTCTGCAGCTCGTTGGGGACCGAGATCCCGTAGCCATCGTCCCACACCGAGATCACGAGCGGGATCTGGAGGACGCCTCCAGCGTTGAGGCTTTCCCAGAACACGCCCTCGGTCGTCCCAGCGTTGCCGATCGTCGCGAAACACACCTCCTCGCCGTTGCGGGAAAAGCCCCGCGAGACGGTGCGGGCGGCCGGTGAGCCGCGATAGAGCTTGGAGGCCCACGCGAGGCCGATCGCGCGCGGCATCTGGGAGCCCACGGGAGAGAGATCGGAGGCCGACTGTCCGCTCGCCAGCAGATCCTTCCAGCGTCCGCGCTCGTCGAGCGTGCGCGTCGCGAAGTGGCTCAGCATCTGGCGCCCCGCGGAGTTCGGATCGCGGACCACGTCGGGATCCGCGTACAGCTGCGCGAAATACTGCGAGAGGTCGGCGAGTCCGACCGCGAACATGAACGTCTGGTCGCGGTAGTACCCTGAGCGCCAGTCGCCGGGGCGAAACGCCTTCGCCATGGCGAGCTGCGCGATCTCCTTCCCCTCCCCGGAGATGCCGAACGGCGCGTTACCTACCAGCACCTCGCGGCGGGAGAGCTCGCTCGCCGCGCGGCTGCGCACGGCAAGGCGGTAGTCGGCGATGACCTCTTCGACGCCGATCCGGAGCTTCGCGTTGGGAGTGGTGACCGCGATCTCGGGGCGGGTGCCCGTCTTCATCCACCTTCAATGTTGCCAGCAGTCGGGTCGCGCCGCCCCGCGGCCCCGGCCAGCGCGCGTTGCTGGTCGGCGGAGACGGCCGGACGCGCGACGGGCTTTCTTTCCGCGCGCTCAAGAAATGGGAGCGCGGCGTCGAGGAACTCGTCGGGGCATTCAGCCATCACCAGATGCCCGCAACGCTCGACGATCCGAACCTCCGCATCCGGGAGTAAGTGAGGCAACGATTCGAGATGTGCGATCGGGAGCACGCGATCTTCACGCCCCCACACGACGAGCGCCGGGCCACGATAGCTCGAGGACCTCGCGACCCAATCGTCACGGAGGGCCTGGCGCACGCCGCGCAGGTCGAGGCCCTGGGCCAGCGCCCGGACGAACTCGGGGAACGAGGGACCGCCGTAGCGCTCGGCTTCCGCGTAAAGCTCGGGGGTGATCCGCGACACGTCGTGGTAGCAGCTTTCGAGGGCGGCGCGGGCGGCCGAGGGCGAGCGCGGGAGACGCGCGAGCACTCCCATTCCCGGAAGCGTGCAGAGCCGTAGGTACAACGCGACCTCGCGACCGAGCCCACCAGGTGCGACGAGCATCATCGAGCGCACGCGTTCGGGCGCCATCACCGCGGTCATCGCGACGATCGCGCCGCCCATGGACTGGCCACCGAGATGCGCCCGAGAGAAACCCAGCACGTCCATGGCGCCGATCACGAAGCGCGGATAGAAGGCCTTCTCGCCCGAGAAGTACCGCACGCGTCCGGGACGCGCGCTTGCGCCGAAGCCCGGGAGATCCAGCGCGACCACGCGCCGCCCACTCGCCGCGAGCGGGCCTATGACCGCGCGCCAGTTCTCGGCCCATCCGCCGACGCCGTGAACGAGAAGGATCGGATCGCCGGTCGCACCGTCTCCGCTCTCTTCAAGTACACGAGTACGCAGGCCCTCGACCGTGATCGTGCGCGACTCCATCTCTGGGTATCCTGCTCCGATGCTCTTCTATTACCTCTGCACCGTCGGCGAGAAGCTGCACAAAGAAGCGTATCCCCAGGGTGCGCAATCCAAGGACGCCGATGTCTACAAATGGGTCGCTCTTCACTCCGGCTCGCCCGCGGTCTGCCAGCGGGAGCATGAGGGCGCGCATTTGTGGCGCCCGGACGAGGGTGGCGACGAGGAGCGCGTGGTGCGCGGCTACGCGGTGCTGCAATGGGACAAGCAGGGCTTCGATCTCGCAAAGCGGAAGCCCGACGTCGGCGAAGCGTTCGATTCGCCCTGGGGACCTTCGCTCGTCGTCGAGCGATCCGACGATCCCACCACTGGGACGTATCTCCTGCTCCGTATCTTCCCGCACGGGTACAAGGGGAAGCCGGGGGAGATGGGCCTTGAACGTAAGGACGTGCCGAGGGAGCTTGCCGGAAAAGTCTGAATCAGCTCTGGTGCCGACGGTGCTCCACGTGGTGCATGTGCTCGTGGGAATCTTCGGCGACCTTTGGCGGATAGAAGAGTCCCGCCACATACAGCTTCGTGGGCGCCTGACCGTACGCCGAGAGCAGAAGGTGCACGTCGTAGCGCTCGGCTAGCCCGGCGCCCCATGTCTCGCGGAACTTCGTGGCCCACTCGGGCCCGTAGCGCGCTCTGGTCGCATGCGCCAGGGAATGAAGCTCCCAGTCCAGGACCGGCAGCTCGTGAGTCGTATGGCAGTCCTCGCTCGCGCAGCGAAAGCGGATGCGCAGCGGCAGCTGCACGATGTCGATGTCAGATTCAGGCCGAACGAAGCCGGCCGAGGCGGCGCGCCCGCGCGCAAGCTCGGTGAGCGACTCGACGGACCCGCGCAGATGTGGTCGTACGAACGGCCAGCGCAGCCGCCAGCCGTCCTTCGCATCGAGGTAGCCGGCGGTGAGAACTTCTCCCTGCACGTTCAGGGTCTCCGGACGCACGTCACGCTCGTCGCCGGCGGTA
>VBDX01000024.1 GCA_005881885.1 Chloroflexota bacterium | reverse complement strand
TCGGCGCCTGCTGCGCACGCGCGTATGCGTTCGCGCAGTTCGGGCAGCAGAAGACCTTACCGTCGCGTTTGGCGACCGTGGACCACTCGGTGATTAGCGTCCCGCAGTGGGCACATTCCTCATCAGCCATCGTTCGCACCTCCGGCACAACCGCTGCACCGGAGATGCCAGAGTCGGCTAGCGCGACAGCTGCGCAAGAAAGCGTTCGGCGTTGCCGTGCGCGATCGCCTCGGCGACGTCAGAGGGGAGCTGCTCGAGCCAGGCGCGGATGCCGCCGACGATCTGCGCGTAGGCGTCCCAGCGCTCGTTCCCGGTGTATGTGCCGCCCACGGTCCAGGTATCCGTGCCGACCATGAAGCGGTCGCCGTATTTCACCAGCAGGGCGCGCCACTTCGGGTCCAGCTTTCCCTGCGGTGCGACGTCGTCACGGAGAGACAGCTCGGTCCAAAGGTGCGGCCACTTCGCGAGCAGCGCATCGATTTCATCGGGGGTCGCGGTGACGCCCGCGTGCGCCCACAGCACGACCCTGTCGGCGCCCACCACGCCAAGCAGCTCGGCGACCGCCCGGGCATCGGCGTGCGGCTGAAGGAAGAGCTTCTCCTGGGCGGCGAACGCGAGCACGCTCTTCACGACGGGCAGGCCCGTCTGACCGACGTTCAGGTGGAACTCACCGAAGCCGCGGTGCACTCCGGCTCGGTATGAGGACTGGACGTACGCGACGATCGTGCCATCACGCGTCCACGAAAAGACATCTGCGCCGTTGCGATAGGGACCGAGCATCGGAATGATCCTGTCGCCCATCACAGCTCTCAGGCGGAACGTGCCCTCATCAGGCGCGCTCGAGACGAGCGCCGAGCGCACGCCTACCGAGTCAATGAGCGCCGCGATCTTCTCGGGCGGATACGCCGTCCATGACTCCCGGCTGTAATGAAGGTGCGCGTCGAAGATCGGCATGAGGCCCGGCGTTGGTGACGCGGATGGCGATGGCGTGGCGCTCGGCGTGGGGGAGGCTGTCGGCGTGGCGGTGGCGCTTGGTGCCGGCGTCGGCACGACCGCCGCCGGCCCGCTGCACGCGGCGAGCAGGATGAACGCAACGATTAACGAACGGGCCATCACACCCTAGGGTGCCATGTCGTTTCCCGGAATAGATGGCGATCGAGTGGCGCGGGCCCGTCCCCGAGAGCAATTACACCGTCGGCCGCGAGGGAAATGCGATCACTTTGATCGTGGACCACTGGACCGTCGTGATGTTCGAGGCGGCGGTGCGGCGCTTCCTGAGCCCAGGGAGCATCCTCTCCGCGCATTACGTCATCGGGCAGGACGGCCGGATCGCCCAGCTCGTGAGCGAGGACGACACCGCGTATCACGCCGGGGTGTATGCGGTGAACCTGCGCTCGATCGGCATCGAGCACGAAGCCGGTCCGGCGATGGCTCCGACCGATGCGCTCTACGCCTCTTCGGCGCGCCTTCATGCCGAGATAGCGATTCGCCACCGCCTCGCGCTCCAAGTCGGCACGACCGTCCTACCGCATCACGCCATCGTCCCGACGGAGTGTCCCGGGACGCTCGATCTCGATCGCATCGTCCGCGAAGCACTACACGCATTAGAGGAGGACGACATGTTCACCGAGGCCGACCGCGCCAAGCTCGACCGGATCTACCAGCACCTCGAGGCGTACGAGCCGCTTACCTGGACCAAACGTCTCCAGCAGTGGCTCGCGAGGGCCTTCCGGACCCAGTTTCCTGAGGCGGACCTCGGTGGACCGGACGTGGAGACAGGCCAGCCCTTCAAGGGCTGAAACTTACCTCGTTCGCTCGGACCGTCAGCGGGAGAGCGAACGCGCTCTTGGCCTGGCACCCGTCGTGCAGCAAGACGCCTGCCCCGCGAGGTCGGGGCAACCCAACTATCCGTCAACGGGAGGTAGGCGCATGCGACGTCCGCGCGCGCTCGATCCCAGAGCCCGCGCTCTTCCATCAGTCACGTTGTTTCTCTTCGTCGTCTCCATCAGCGCCTTCGCCGCGATCCCCATTGAAGCCGCGAGCCCTTCTCCGGGAACCGCGAATCTCGCCGCGGCGCCGCCCGCAGCGACGTTCAACACGAACCTGCTGTTGACCGGCAGCGGCAGCGCCGCGGAGCCGAGCATCAGGACAGACAAGTTCGGCCGGTCATTTGTGATCGCACCGATCGGCGTACCCGCGGGGTGCAAGGCCTTCCGCGTGATACATGACGGGTCTGTGTCAAGCTTCCTCGGCTTTCCCGACCACACCGCCGGGGGTGGTGACTGCGACTGGGCCATCGGACCCCAGGAGACGGCCATCCTGCCCGGCTTCGGGACGCCCACCGATAACGACCTGGCCTACTCGAGTCTGACGCTGGCCAACATCACGACGGGCAAATCCAACGACGGCGGCACCACCTTCGGCGTGCCGAACCCGTACTCGCAGCAGGTGGCCGGGGATGACCGGATGTGGATGACCGCCGACCCCAAGCTAAACAACCTCGGATTCGCCGACGTCTACATGACCTATCACGACGTCACCATCGTCGACATCCAGCTCGGTGCGTCGAGAGATGGCGGGCAGACCTACGTCCAGAGCGGCCCGATCATCAACCCGCTCGACGTGCCCCAGGCGCAGTGGCAGGGCTCGCTCAATTCGCCGCCGGGTCCGGCCGGGAACGGGCTGGGCAACATCGTGGCCCGCAGGCCAACCGGTGGTTCGCTGACCCTCTACTCCATCTTCGTGACCCCTGACAGCGAGCAGGACAACATCAATCAGGGGCTCGCGGCGACTTCGAACTTCAATCGGGTGTACGAGGCGGTCGGCACAGTCACCGACGTCCTCGCGCCCGGCGCGCAGATCATCAGCTGGCGCAACTACGAGGTCTACCACGGTCCGCTCGGGGCGCGGTACGACCGGATCTTCCCGATCACCGCGGTCGATGCCGGCGGCAGGGTCTACGCCATCTGGACCGATGGCAATCACATCATGGTCAAAGCCGACGCGACCGGCACGACCTGGAACCCGGCGATTGCGCCGGTCCTCATCGCCAACCCCACGGGCGTCAACACAACGATCATGCCGTGGGCCGATGCCGGGAAGTCCGGCATCGCCGACGTCGTTTTCTACGGCGCGCAAGGCGGCGCCGGCGCCCAGCCCAGTCCGCAGGACGACCCGAGCAACCAATGGCAGGCGTATATGGCGCAGACCCTCGACGGGGGCGCCACGTGGGGCGTCTTCAAGGCGAGCGATCACGTGATACACACCGGTCCGATCTGCATCGACGGCTTGGGCTGCAACCTGAGCGACCCGCCACGTGACCGGACGCTGCTCGACTTCTTCCAGGTTTCGATCGATCCGACCAACGGCGCGGCGGATATCGCGTACGCGGACGACCACGCCGCACCTGGGAACTCGGTGCTCTACTTCACGCGTCAGTGCACCGGCGCCAGTGCCACCACCGGTCTGGCCCTGGTCAACGATTGCAAGGTCCCGCCACCTCCGCCGACGCCCCCGCAGGGCACCACGTGCCCGGGCCCGCAGATCCTCGACTTCCTTGCGGACGCGCCGAACAACTACCCGGGCGGATCGGGACAGAACATGGACGAGCTCGACATCGTGAGCGCGTCCTTCGCATCGAGCGCGGGCAGCGCGACCATCGATGTCACGCTGACCATCAAGGATCTCGAAGCCCCGCCCACAACCGCAAACCCGAACATCCTCTCGGCGCTCTGGACCGTCTACTGGCAACAGGCCGGCACGGCCAACGCCCCCGGCGGCCCCACATGGTGGTTCGCCCAAGCCACCACGACCGGTCCGGACAACAAGACCGTTGCGAATTTCAGCGACGGGACCTTCAACGTCAGCGCGGATAGCTACAGTGGCCGGCACGCGACGACAGGCGAGTTCAACGCCGGACCGAACGGGACGTTCGTGATCCACGTACCGCGGGCTGACGTGGGCAACCCCACGGACGGCGCCACGCTCACGAACCCGTTCGCCGACACCGCGGGGGCGTTCCTCGTTGCGGGGACCGGCCTCCGCTTCATCGCGCGGGCCGATCGGGCGCCGGACTCCAACTACGGGGCGGATTACGTGGTCGCCCAGACGTGCAAGGCCGATCTCTCGATAACGAAGTCAGACGCGCCCGACCCGGCGCACGTCGGCCAGAACCTCACGTACACGATCGTGGTGCGGAACACCGGCCCTGGCCCGGACACCGCGACCGGCGTGACGGTCAACGATCAGTTGCCGAAGAACGCCGGCTACGGATCGACGACCACGACCAAGGGGTCGTGCGTGCTCAAGCCATCCAAGAACATCGTCAGCTGCGACATCGGTAGCGTCGCGAGCGGCGCGTCCGTCACGATCACGATCGTCGTGAAGCCCACGAGCAAAGGAACGATCACAAACTCGGCCTCCGTGACGGCGGTCTCGCCCCCTGACCCGAACACGGCGAACAACACGGCGACGGCAACGACGACCGTCCAGCCGTAGCAGCGGCGAGCGGCGCGGGAGCTTCTCCCGCGCCGCCACGCCCATCTGGCATCGGTTATGCAGGATGAAGCGACGAAGGCGATTCCGCGAAGGTGGAAACGCCTTCACTTTTTGTCCGACGACCTAGCCGAATCGCTTCTTGTAGAGCTCCTTGAGCTCGGCGTCCGTACTTCCGAGGTACCGGCTCGTCGTCGCGACGTTGCGGTGACCGGCCAGGCGCTGGGCGAACGGCACGCTGACTTCCTTCGCCCACTTCGTGACCGCGGCGTGCCGGAGCCAGTGCGGCGAAACGTTCTCGGTCAGGCCCGCGCGCTTCGCGGCGTCAGCCACGATGGTCTGCGCCATCTTCACGCTCATCCGGTATGACCCGCCACTCTTCTGTCGCCGTGTCACGAAGAGCGCGGCATCGTGATCCCGCCGGCTTCGGAGGTACCGCTCGAGCCAGCGCCTCGACTGCACATTCAGAAATACGCGCCGATAGCGACTGCCCTTGCCAAAGACTGTGATCTCGTCCGTGATACGCACGTCATCGTCAGGCGCGGGCGCGCGTCGGTCGAGCTCCAGCTTCGCTCTGTCAAGGGCCACGACCTCCGAGACGCGACAGCCCGTCGCCGCGAGGAGCTCGAGCAGCGCGCGATTGCGAACGCCGTCGTCGCTGGAGGTGTCGAAGCCCTCGAGAAGCCGGTCGAGCTTGTGCTCGTCGAGATGTCGCGCATCCGGGCTGGGCTCGGGCGCCTTGGCGAGCTCGACCTTCTCCGGACCCGGCACGGGGAGATCGAGCACAGCGCCGAATTTGAGAAGGCCGCGAAGCGCGATGAGGTGCATGTTTTTCGAGGCGGCCGAAATTGGTCGCTTGCCGGCATCGCGGCCCGCGAGAAGCCGCCTTCGCGTCAGATGACTGGCGTAGGCCTTCAGGATGCGGACATCGAGATCGCGCACGCGCGGCGTGTCGCCGTCGCGCTCGACGAACTCAAGAAACTCGAGAAGGAAGCGCGCGTACCGCGGCAGCGTGGCGTCGCTCCGGCCTTTGTCGCGAAGCTCCTGGAGGTACGCCCGCGCCAGATCGCGTACTGAGCTGTTCGGGCCGAGCTCCCGCGGGTCGAGGTAGCCAGCCGAAAGGAGCCCGTTCTGTTCTCTGCTCCGCGCCGTATCTCGTGTAATCTTCATTCTGCGAGATGTCTACAAGGGTGCAGACCCTGTGTCAAGACCGTGATTTGGCCGGCCAGGCGGTACAAGAACCCTGAGGAATGGCCGCGGGTCCAATCACCTGTCCGCGGTGCGACACGCCGAGCGGCGTGGCGGCTCGATTTTGCTCGCAATGCGGCCACGATCTTTCCGTCGCCACGCCGGCAAGTGAGCATCGCGCCGGTCGCCTTGTCGTTCGGATCGTGCGCTCCGGCAAAGACCGCCTCGCGCGGATCGCCGCCGGTTTCGCGCGTCTCATTCTGGCATTCGCTGGCGGCGTGGCGGCGTTCTTCGCGACCTTCTTCGCCATCGCCCTCGCGGGATTTGCGAAGGCCGACGACTGGCTCCCATGGCTGAGCTTCATCCCGGGCCTTGCCGCGCTCCTGGTGATTGGTTTTCGGTCGGAAGAGCTGTTCGTCAGGCACGCGCGGTTTTGCCCTCACTGCGGCGAGATGTTCACGCTCACGACACCGACCCAGAAGACGCCCGGGCGGGCTGCCGAACCACCCACCCGGCAACGCGGTTTGTTGGCCGCGATCGGGCACGACGTTGTCATTTTCGTCGCGGCGCTCGCCCTTAGCGCCGCCGCGGGCAAGATGGTCGCAGGCCTCTGGAAGGACCCCGAGCAGGCGAGCGGCTGGGTTCCCATCGTCGGCTACTTCTCCGGCTGCGTGGCGTTCGTACTGCTGTTTGCGCGGTCCTCGGACCTCTTCCGCGACCACGGCCATCGCACCGAGAGCATCGCAGGCGGCCTGAGGCGTTTGTCGGCGGCGGTCGCCGGGGCAGCTCTCGTCTTCCTCACAAGCTACGTGCTCGTGTACTTCGGCAGATTGGACGTCAAGTTCGGCGCTTGGCTCTGGCTCCTCACCTTCGCCAGCGCGCCCGCGGCGCTGCTAGTTCTCTTCACATGGCCGCAGCTTTATCGGTCGCTCTCGCTAACCCGCTTACGGGCCGCGGGAAGCGTCGTGATTGTCTTATCCCTGGTTGCAGGGCAGGCCTACGCACTCGTGAACGTCGACCGCCTGTCCCTGATGACGAGCGCTCGGTCGAGTGGCCGCGCCGCTGAGAAGAGTCCCCAGGCCGCCATTGCTCCGATAAAGAGTCCCTCAGTCGCAACTCCAGTCATTCCAGCCGCGGAGAGTCGAAGTCCGCAGGTCATCGCGGAACTCACGTACATCTTGGTCGAGACTGGTGGCGGGTCGTTCCGCATCCTCACGGTGTACGACGACGGCCTCGTTCTCACTGGTTCCCAGCAGCGTCGGCTCTCGCTTCAGGGCGTTCAGGCGCTTCGCGAAGAGATCGGCGGCACGGGGCTCTTCGACAAATCGAAGAGTTTCGCGGCTTTCCATCGGCACAGTGGGACGCACTGGTTCGTGATAGCGGCGAGGGTCGCGACGGACCTGGTTGAGGTCAGGTGCGAGACGTGTTCCATTGGCGAGGCGTCGTTCGAGCGGTCGAGGTTCGCAGGCTTGGCCGATCAGCTGGAGATCCTCGAGAGCTGGCTTCCACCGGGATCATGGGCGGACGCGGAGCGCACCCCATACATCGCGGATCACATCGGGCTGTTTACGCGGTCGCCGGCTGATCCCATCTTCGTCGCGGCGGACCTGCGGGTCGATGGAGGCGTACTGGCGTGGCCCCTCCAGCCCAGCATCCAAGAATACGGGGTCCAGACCCAGAATCCTTCGGCCCACTCGATCACGCAAGTCTCTGCAGAGCGATGCGGTGTCGTCACGCGGACTATTGCAAACGCCGTTCTTGCGTCCCTGGCTCGCGTACGAATCGGCCGAGGCGACGAGCCGTCACTGGATCACTCTGTCTACGCAGAGATCAGTTGGCCAAACGGCGACACCACGGGACTGGCTCTGATCCCATTGCGTCCAGAGCAGTCTGAGTGCGGGCAGGTGGAGGTGCGGTGGTAGGCCAGCTCAGACCTCGTAGGTTCCGCTTAGGGCTGGTCGGCGCCTTGGTCGTCGCCGCCGGGATCGGTATCGCGGTCCTCGCGCCGGAGCCGCCCGCGACGGCGCAGATCTGTTCGCGTGTGGCCGCCGAGAACACCACCCTTGACAAGCTGCATAACGCGCTCGCTGCCGAAATCGACGCTGCCCTGCAAGGGGCCACACGCGACGATGCACGAGGGATTCTGTCCTCGGCCTCCTGTCTGAACATCGAGGGCGTGCGCGGCGGAGGCGATGAGGTGCTCTATATCTCGATGAAGGCCGAGGCCGCGAGGTACTGGGACGACCTCCACGGCGTCCGTGCTCTCGCGTACTTCTCGAATACATGGCATGCCGAATCCCTAATGAGTTCGACCAAGACCGACTACGGCTTCGGGACCCTCGAGGAGTTCCTCTTCCCGGAGCTGGCGCTCGCAACTGCCGATGGAGCCGCCCTGATCGTGTCGACGGAGCTGTCTGGTCGCGACTACCACGGCCTGAAGACGGGTCGGCTGGAGCTGCGCCGCCTCGACGATCTTCTACGCCCGCTGTGGCGATCGGAAGAACGAGTTCTGCTGTCAGCTCGAACGCTCAGCGCGGACATCGCGTTGACGATGGAATACCGGCCGGAGCCGCGTGTCTCGCTCACCGGTCGGCTGGTAGCGAACTACGAGACGTTGTGGCAGCGCGACGGCGACCATTTCGTCCCTCGGACGAGCCGGTTCGTACCCAGTCCACGCCGTTCCGCGGAGCTATTCCTGAGCGCGATCCAGTCGGGCGACGCAGAACGGGCGCTGACGTGGGCGAGCGGCACCGCAGTGAGCCGGGCCATCCTCCCATCGACGAACCTCACCCCCTACCTCCCACCGCCGACGGGAGTTAGCGAGATCGAGGAACAAGAGCGGGTCTACTGGGATGCGATACCGGAGACGATGCGCGGAGCGCAGCCGACCACGGGACGTTTCACCTGGGCACTCGGTGAGAGCCAGTTGTCGCTCGCGCGCGAGCTCGACCAATGGAAGGTCACGGGTATCGAGCGGTTCCAACCCGCTGACGTCGGCGACGGAGGTCTCGCGACTTCGGCGCGCCTTAACGGCCCCGCTGGACTGGCGGTTGACGGCTCGGGCAACCTCTACGTAGCGGACCAAGAGAACCAGCGCATCCGAATGGTCACGCCCGACGGCATCATCTCGACGGTTGTCGGAACCGGTGCGCCGGGTTTCGGCGGGGACGGAGGCGTCGCGACCCAGGCGCTCCTGCATGGCCCGCGGGCGGTGGCGATCGACCGAGGCGGAAATCTGTATGTGGCTGACACCGGTAACGGACGCGTCCGCAAGGTGGATCCCTCCGGAGGCATTTCCACCGCCGCGGGGGGCGGTCGCTTGCCGGTGCGACAGGCACGACGCGCTACCGAGGCCTCGCTTTTCCCGATCGCGGTCGCCGTGGACCGTGAAGGAAGCCTCTATGTGCTGAGTGGATGCGGCGAGGAACGCTGTGACGACATGATCGTCAAGGTGACGCCTGCAGGCGACTTGTCGATCGTCGCGGGAGGCGGGTCCGAGTCACAATCTAACGTCGCAACTCAGGTGTCGCTCGAGCCACTCGCGGTTGCAGCCGACGCTGACGGCAACATCTACATCGCCGAGCTTTGGAGCTCGATCCGGAAAGTAAGCCCCGGCGGCGAAATCTCGAACGTCTTGGAGATCGACCAGACCGGTTTCGCGTCCGCATTGGCGATCGGACCTGGTGGTTCGTTATACGTGACAGATCCACGCAGCAGCCGCGTGCTCCGCGGGAGATCCCGAATCGAAGGGATCGATGATCCCACGGGCATCGCGGTGGATTCGTCCGGCACTGTCTACGTGAGCGACGGCCGCAATGGCCATGTCTGGCGCATCCCTGCTGGGGGATTCGCTTCGGTGGTCGCAGGCGTGGCCACGCGTTGAGGCGCATAACCCGCAGGCGAAGGGATTGCGTATTTGGGGGCCGCCCCTATACGGCAACGTTCGGTATGTCGGCGAGAGCTTCGCGCACTTTCTCGGCGGGATACTCGTTGTCCTCGAGCTCGCCGTTGAGCTACGGCATGTGCCAAGGGGTTACCTGCTTCCCGACGACTCTGCAAGTCTGGCTACCCCGGTCGGATGAGACGAATGTGCGCCAGCGTCCCGCCGCACTGTGCGAGATGTGCATCGGTGGTAAGAAGCTCCAGATTGCGCGCTCGAGCGAGTGCGACATAAAACGCATCGGTCGCGGAGACGCGGTCAGCGATCACATGTGCTTCAAGCAGCAGCGCCGAGAGCCCCACCCGCTCCGCGGCGAGCGCGGCCAGACGTACGACGATCGCGTCGAAGCGTTTCCGGTCTAGCTTGCGGTGTCGGAACAGCTGGCGAAAGGTCCCATAAACCTCGACGTCGAAGTGCGCGGGGACGACAAGGCGTTCCTCTGCGATCGCAGCGGCTGCGACGACGCCGGTCTCTGATTCTGCGAGCATCTCGACCGCCGCGGACGCGTCGAGGACTATCAGTCCTGGAGACCCATCTCGCGCCTGATCTCACGCACGAGCTCGGCACCCGTCTTTCCGCCGAAGTCGACGGGCGGGAGTTTCCCTACCTCGGCGGCCCACTCGGCAACCGTCGGACGCGCAAGGTCGTCTTTCAGGATCTCGATCACGTACTGACTCATCGACAAGCCCTTGCCGTCGGCCCGGCGTCGGAGCCGCTCGCGGAGCGCGACGGGTACGCCGCGGATCTGTAGATCGGTCTTTCGTGCTGGCACGTTCAGATGCTAGCATGCGTTATGCATGCGTTTGCCAGCCGAGCGCCGCAGGCTTCAGCGCACCAGAGGGCTCGCGGAGGGAGGCGCGGCTAGCGCTTCTTCTTCGCGATCCGCCTCTGTCGAGGGCTCATGAGCTCGGCCGGCGGCCGCCACTTCGACTTCTCCTCGCCGGGACGGCCGCCGTACCTCGGATCGGGCACGTCCTCGCGACCCTGGCGTCGCTTGCGCGCGCGGCTGGTGACGCCTCGTTCGGGGTCCTGGCGCGCGGTCTTCTGAGCCCCACGCAGCGCTCGCTTCGACGGCGTCTCGCCGCGACCCCGCGCCCGCTCAGCTCGTGACTTCGGCATCCCTGCCTCCCGTTTCGTCGTCGCCGACGGTACGCCCCTTACGAGCGGTCCAAGCCTCCGTCTGTCGCGATCAAGAGGGCTGCGTCGGCGCCGTCGGCGAGACCGTGTTCACGATCGCGCGCCGCGCGACCGCGATTGCGGCGGCGATGGCGCCGGTGAGGAAGGCGACGAGGATCACCTTCGGGGTCGCGACGTCGAGCTGGAGCGCGACGACCGCGGCGATTCCACCCGCGATGGCGCCCTCGACCAGGTCGCGGACGAAGCGGCCGACCGGGGTGCCGAGCCAAGCGACGAGCTCTTTCACTTTCGCTTTCCCTCACGCGGCCTACACCGCGATCTTTGGCAGTTCCTCCAGCGCCTCGCGCACCTTTTCCGCCGGGTACTCGTAGTCTTCCAGCTCGCCGTTCATGTAGCGCTCGTACGCGCCTAGGTCGAAGTGACCGTGCCCCGAGAGGTTGAAGGCGATGGTCTTTGCCTGCCCCGACTCCTTGCACCGAACCGCCTCATCGATAACGACGCGGATCGCGTGCGCCGACTCCGGAGCCGGCAGGTATCCCTCCGCCCGCGCGAACATCACCGCGGCCTCGAAGGTCGGCCGCTGGTGCACCGCGACGGCTTCGATCTGCTTCTGCTCGTAGAGCGCGCTGACCGCCGGCGCCATCCCGTGGTAGCGGAGGCCGCCGGCGTGGATCGGCGCGGGCATGAACGAGTGCCCGAGGGTGTGCATCTTCACGAGCGGAGTCATCTTCGCCTCGTCGCCGAAGTCGTAGACATACCGACCCTTGGTGATGCTCGGTGCGGCCATCGGCTCGACCGCGATGACCCGGAGGTCGTTCACCTTTCCGGTGAGCTTGTCGGCGACGAAGGGGAACGCGAAGCCGCTGAAGTTCGAGCCTCCACCGATACAGCCGACGAGGATGTCCGGGCGCT
>VBDX01000185.1 GCA_005881885.1 Chloroflexota bacterium | reverse complement strand
CGCGCGCGAGAGGAACGAGCACGGACGTAAGGTCGGCCTCGGCTAGCCCACGATCCCTTCGGCGGCGCACTCCGCGGCTCGTCTCTGAAGGAGCTCGCGCTCCCGCGCGTTCTGCGTCAACGACGCGGCGCGCTCGAACTCGGCGCGCGCCTCCTCGGACCGGCCGAGCTTTCTCAGGAGGTCGCCGCGGACGGCCGGCAGAAGGTGGTACGCCTTGAGCGACGGCTCAGGAATGAGCGCGTCCACAAGGTCAAGTCCGGCAGCGGGACCGAACGCCATCCCCACGGCGACCGCTCGGTTCAGTTCGACCACCGGCGACGGGGCGAACTGCGCGACCGCGTCGTAGAGCGCCGCAATCCGCGGCCAGTCGGTCTCGGCTGCGGTCGCCGCTCGAGCGTGGCACGCGGCGATCGCCGCCTGCAGTGCGTAGGGACCCATGGCGCCCCCGAGCCTCTGTCGCCGCTCGAGCGTGGCACGCGGCGATCGCCGCCTGCAGTGCGTAAGGACCCATGGCGCCCCCGAGCCTCTCGGCACGCTCGAGCGCCGCCAGGCCGCGGCGGATGAGCAGGCGGTCCCAGTGCGAGCGGTCCTGCTCAAGCAGGAGGACAGGCTCCCCGAACGGTCCGACACGAGCACCCAGACGTGACGCGTGTATCTCCATGAGCCCAACGAGGCCGTGGACCTCGGGCTCCTTGGGGGCGAGTTCGGCCAGGATGCGACCCAGACGGAGCGCCTCTTCGCAAAGCGCCGGCCGGACCCAGTCCTCGCCCGCGGTCGCGGAATAGCCCTCATTGAAGATCAGATAGATCACCTCGAGGACGGAGGCGAGGCGCGCCACGCGCTCGGGGCCGCCCGGGACTTCGAACCTGACGTGCGCCTCGGCAAGGGTCCGCTTCGCGCGGACGATGCGCTGGGCGATGGTCGAGACCGGGACGAGGAATCCCCGCGCGATCTCCTCGGTCGTCAGACCGCCGAGGACGCGAAGCGTGAGCGCGACCCGTGCGTCTTTCGAGAGGACCGGATGGCAGGCCGCGAAGATGAGGCCGAGGAGATCGTCCCCGACCTCCTCGTCGATTGCGGTGTCCAGATCCAAGCCTTCCTGCGCACGCTCGACATCGCGTCCAAGCGCTTCGTGCCTGCGCTCGAGCGCTTGGCGGCGCCGGATCAGGTCGATCGCGCGGTGCTTCGCGGTCCCCATGAGCCAGGCGCCCGGCCGTTCTGGCACGCCTGCGGCGGGCCACTGCTCGAGCGCGGCGACGAGGGCGTCCTGTGCGAGCTCCTCAGCCGTGCCGATGTCGCCGACGACGCGAGCCAACCGGGCGATGAGCCGAGCCGACTCGATCCGCCAGATCGCTTCGATCGCACGATGCGCTTCGGTAGCGGCTGTCTCGCCGCGACCCGGGGCTTCGGGCGCGTCTCCGTCGCGTCGATCTATGACGAGAGCTCCTTCACACACCCTCGCTCATAGAGATCTCACGGATCTCGAAGATCCCGCCGTCGTAGGGTGCCCGCTTCAGCCACTCGAGGGCCTCGTCGATCGAGCGCACCTGCCACAGCCAATACCCGGCCACGAGCTCCTTGCTCTCGGCGAACGGCCCGTCGATGACGGTGCGCTTCTTACCGTCGAACCGAACGCGCTTGCCCTGCGCGCTCGGGGAAAGGCGACCAGCCCCGATAACCACCCCCGCCTTGATCAGCTCTTCATTGAACTTCTGGTACTCTTTTTAGGCCTCACACATATATCGAATGAAGAGCGGCCTTTTCGACATGGCCCGATCGCCTGCGGTCGGCCCACCTTCTCGGCCTCGGTCTCGGCCTCGGCAGGTGCACGCTCGGATACTCGACGCGGACGAGCGCTTGAGGAACTTCGTGGCTCGAACGGCGTTCTAACGTTCTGATCGTGTTCCTTCGAGTCGCGGCGCGCGCAGCAGTGCTCCTGGTCATGATTGCGGGTGCGCTGCTCGCCGGCAACACGCTGCGCGCCATCCGAACCCACGCGCCCGCGGAGACACCGGATCTGGAAAGTGCCGCGGGTTCCGCAGCCTCCGCGAGCGCCACCACGCCCGCGAACTGCATCACGCTCGGCCAGATCCTGCCGAGAATCGCCCCGCCGATCGCGGTCCAGGACCTCGGCAACGGCACCCAGCGCGTCACGAGCGCCGAAGGCGGCTACTCGGTCGTCTTTCCATCAGCCTGGTTCGCCGCCGCGAACGCGATCGGGATCACGCCGCAGTTCGGTCAGCTCCACGCGACGAGCTACGACCTGAAGACCGCGCCGACCCCGGACCCCGAGCGTTGGATGCAGCCGCCTCAGGTTGGGATCAGCGTCGACATTCAAGTGTGGCTCAATCCCGATCACGAGCCGCTCGATAGGTACGCCGAACACATCTTGATCGGGCCCGACCAGATCACCCGTCAGCCGGGAACGATGACCTCAATTGACGGCCGGCCGGCATATCGGTTCACGATCAACGACGAGCACCGTTTCCAGCCCGCCGACCGGCCGCTCGTCGTGACCAAGCAGACGCGGGTCGTCTGGGTCGTCCAGAGCGGGCATCCTGACCGCGCCATCGTCGCGTATGCGACCCCGGGCGAGAGCGCGCTGTTCCCCGCGTCCGAGCGCGCGATCTCGACGATGACCATCACTGCTCCTTTCGTCTCCCAGCGGCCAGTCGTTCTTCAGCGCGACGAGGTCCTCAGGCAGTGGCTCTACGACAAGAACGGTGCGCTCATCCGCGGACGCCGAGCCGAGGCCAGGCTCATGACGTTCACTGAAGCGAACGCCGCGATGACAATCGGTGGCGGCCCGCCGCCGTCAGCCGGGGGCCCCAAGCCGATCCAGCTCCTTCGCCTGGACCACGACCCCGACGATCTCTACTGGGTGACCGCCGTCAGCGGTCCCGACCTTCCGCAGGGACGCGGTGGCCCTCGTCTCGGTCCCCCAAGCACGCCGCCACCGACGACATGGATCCTGGGCGACATGTCGGCGACGGGTCAGAACACCGGACCGACTGCGGGTCAATACTCGACTCAAGGAAGTTGGCCGCAGAACTTCGACGCCCTCCCCGATCGCTGTCGATGACGTCGGCGAGAGTTCTACAGCTGCACGCTCGCGACAGGCTCCTTCGCTGCGCGTTCTGGGAATTTACGAATTCTCGAACGCGTTAAGGAGGAGTGGCGGACTGGAACAAGAGCACTATCGATGAGTTCCATGCCAGGGGCGGCAAGGGCGTCGGTCCCTTCGGCGACAAGCTTCTGCTGCTGACCACGCGGGGGGCGAAGACCGGACAAGTCCGCACGACGCCGCTCGTCTACCACCGCGATGGCGACCGCTACGTGATCGCCGCCTCGAAGGGCGGCGCGCCGTCGCATCCCGGCTGGTACCACAACCTGGTGAAGCATCGGGACGCTGAGATCGAGGTCGGGACCGAGAAGTTCAAGGTGCGCGCGACACCCATCCCGAAAGGACCCGAGCGCGATCGCCTCTACGAGGCGCACGGCGACAACTTCGCAGCCTTTCGCGACTACCCGAAGAGGACGAAGCGTGTCATCCCGGTCGTAGTGCTGGAGCACGTCCCTTAAACGCGCACCAGGGCTCGCGGCGCGTGAGAGCGCTCGTGCCCATGACGGTGGGCGCGGACGCGTCGCTCTACAAGAATTAGACCGATGCCAAGGACGATTCGTCCGACGCGACTCGCGCGTCCATTGCCGCACGCCGCGATGCGATAACGTCCGCCCCGTGGGCCGCCGACACGGCCGAGACCCGATAGACGAAGGAGTGTGGGGCTGACATGACACGAGCGGGACCGGTCGATGAGTTGATTGCGAAGACGCGCGATTGGCGCGGCGCGATGCTGGCGAAGCTCCGCAAGATCGTCCACGACGCGGACCCCGAGATTGCCGAGGATGTGAAGTGGAAGCGCCCCAGCAACCCACTGGGCTCGGCCGTCTGGTCGCACGACGGGCAGGTGTGTGTCGGGATCATCCTCAAGGAGCGGGTGAGGCTCGCGTTTTCCGCGGGCTCGAGCCTTCCGGACCCGAAGAAGCTCTTCAACGCGCAGCTCTTGGGCAAGTCGCGGGCGATCGATGTCTCTCAGAACGAGAAGCTCGATGAACAGGCGGTCAAGGCGATCGTGAAGGCCGCCGTCGGGCACAATCTCGCGAAGACGCGGCCGGCGAAGACGCGAGCGCGATCGCGAAGCACGAAGTAGTACCGGGCCTGGCGACGGACGAGCTGACCTCGCCGATCGGCGACTCACGCAAGCCCTCCGTGCCCAACAGACTTCTGTCCCGCAGACCTCTGCCTTCTCGGGAGAAGACTTCTGCCCTGCGAGCGCCAAAGGCTAATGAAATTGGCAGAGTGCGAACTGATCGCGCGGCAGAGGTCTAATCGACCCCTGCGCTACCCCGGAAAGAACTTGCGATTCGTTCGGAGACTGAGGCGACGGCGGTGTGTGGTTTCACCACATGGCGGACAGATGTCTCAAGACATAGTGGACACCCAAGCTGACGAGGGGGTGCCGCGATGGGTCTGGGACGCTATGTGGTCGACGCGTCCTCTGACTGACCCTCCTCGGACCCCAGACCTTTGTCTTACGCCTCTCGGAATCGCGACCCCGACACGCAGCTACCCCAAATGAGGTGAATCGGACCTAACGACGAAAAGCAGCTGATCTACAGATTGAGGCGCGAACATCGTCACCGCGGGCTACTGTTACAGGTTTGATAACTTGGATAGGTTGGCGAGGATTGACAAGTTGGCGTGCGCAAGGCAGAGTTTCGGCATGACAAGGAGTAGGCCGCGCGAGTTTCGCTTCATTCCAGTGGCCGCGGCTGCGGAGAGACTCGGCCTCTCCGTCAACACGGTAAAACGTCGTGTCGACGCCGGCATCCTCCGCGGTTACCAGGATCCGGTCAACGGCTACTACAGCGTCGCCGAACAATCCGTTGACGAGCTGCTGCGTGTTCGGCAGGCGCTTCAACGATCCGCTGCACTACCGGGCGCTCAACCACCGCGGAAGGAGTGGGCCAAGCGGCCCGTGCCGAGCGGACGCTAGGTGAGCGTCGCGCTGGTGGAGGATGACGACTCTTCCTATCCGCCGCCGAAGCTACGAGATGGCTCTCCGCAGATTCCAACTGGGGTGCGCCAGCCAGCTAAAGGCGACACCGTGTTCGTCGACACGTCGGCGATGTTCGTTGACGATTCGAGGCTTCCGCTTCTGCTGCTCTCGTTCGGTGGATATCTAGATGTCTGCTGGTCGCCCTATGTCGACGGCGAGGTCGCACGCGTCGCGACGCGCGAGCAGGCAGTTGCGACCTTAACGCGCGCTCCGCAGAACCTACCTCGGCAACTGACTGCCGATCTCGAATCACGCAGACATGAGATTGATCGCGTAATTGCGGAGCACGAACAACGGTGGCGATCCCCGGACCCCGCAAGCCTGCGAAGCGTGCTCGTCGAGACTCCGAACCTTCCCGTTGCGGATCCCAACGATCATCCGATTCTTGCGGCAGCAGTGGCGGTCGGTGCTCCGTTCCTTCTCAGCGGCAACAGTCGGCACTTTCCTTACGGTCAGTCGTACGAAGGCGTCACCTTCTGGAATCCCGATACATTTCTCACCGCGTTCTTCCTCATCCATCCCGAGGCCTATGTATTCGTCCGCCAGGAGTACGACCTCTTCGCGGCACAGATGGGTGCTCAGCTTCGGCCCTAGGACGACTTTTGACCGAGCCTCAGCAAAGCAAGGTCTAAAGACATTTTCAATGTGCGCTCCTTACGAGCAGCGCGGAGCAATCGGCGAGAACGGTGCTGATTCCCGCGTGATTCTTGTTCACACCCGCGGCGGTGCGAGCATTTCGTCCGACAGGGTTCGTTGCTATCCGGCTAGTAGGCCGCTGCTTCTCGCGTACTTCAGGACCACCGTCGTCCAGCAAAGTGATCGATTGATCCCCAGAAGGGAAGAGGTGCCGAGAACGAGAGCCGGGAGGATCCGCGCGGGGCTCGTGGTCGCCGCCGCAGCGCTTATGGTGTTGCTTCTCGTTGCACCGCGTCTGCAAACGCCAGAAGTCGCGTCGCCGTCCGGCGCCCCACCGCACGCGAGCCCAGTTACGGAGAGCCCAACAGCGTCGCTGATAGGGACGCCGACCGTCGCCGCCACGCCTACCGTCGCATCGCCCTCCGGCACCGCACCGCACGCGAGCCCGGCGACGGAGAGCCCGACGGCACCGCTACCGGCGACGCCGGTGGTCGCCTCCACGCCGACGGTCACTCTCGCGGGCGTCGAAACGCATCCGCTCGGCGAACTCCGCGGCGATTACGCCTTCATGTGGACAGACACCCTCGGTGTCAGCGAAATCAAAGCCGTACCGCTCGGAGGGGGCGACACGAAGCTAGCGGTGCGGTTTTTCAAGGGGCGTGGCGGGCCGGAGGCTGAGATCCCGGGGGAGGTCCGGCAGCTCTTTAACCCGGACGGGACGCAGCTGGTCATCTCGGGGCCGCAGGACGACCTCGTCATGGTGGATCTGCGGACAGGAGCGAGCCGCCTCCTCGGCGTCAAAGGACGGTACCCAAAGTGGAGTCGCGAAGGACGCTGGATCTCCTACCTCTTGCCGGACTGGCATGGCCCCCTGACGCAAGCCCCCAGTCGTATTGTCTTGGCCCAGGGCGGCGAGCCGCGGCCGCTCCCGGTTGATGGCGACGTCGTTGAGTGGTCGCCAGACGGGCGTGCGCTCGTGGCGAACAGTGAGGGCCTCGTCGTGATTGACGCTGCGACGCTTCAAGTCAGGGCGCATCTATCAGGCTATGCGGCCCGGTCGCTGACGATTGCCTTCTGGCGCTCAGGTCCGCTGGGCCTCGCGCTTACGAGGATCTATCCCCTCGGAGGGAGTGACTACGAGGCGCGCCTCGAGCGCGCGGACGGCGATGGAACGCAGCGCACACTACTGTCCGAGCGCAACGGGGAATATTGGAATCCGCGCTGGAGTCCCACAGGCGACCAAATCCTGTTCCTGGCGATCGGCGGCGGCCTCCATCCTGACGTGCGGATCGCGAGCGAGACCGGGGTGCGAACGGTGCCGATCGCCGGCTACCTGGCAACCTGGCATCCGTCGGGTGATCGCATCGTATACGCCACAAGCCGGCCGCAGCCGCAGAGTGTCGAAGAAATGAGAGTTGCAGGTCTGGATGGGAGCGGATCGCAGACGGTCTTTCTGGCAGGACCGGATGATCTGATCTTTAGCATCGCCAGCCTTCGCTTCTAAGGCGGGCTCATCCCCCACCCGCAGCTCGTTTTCTTCCGGACTCGTTCGCGCCTAGATATCCGCGGGGCGTTGCTCAAGCGCTCGCTCCTGCGTGGAGCGTGATGCACTCACGCAGACCTATGGCCTATAGACCCACGTCCCAGAGCACGGGACCTATGTCCTGCCCATCAGAAAACCCGCACCAGAGGCGACGGCGGGAATCGAACCCGCGATGACGGTTTTGCAGACCTCGCGCTAATGGGCCACCGCAGGAACCTCTCGTCGGCAATCGGTGTAGGAGGGTGATGATGCCGCGTGTCCTGAGCGCCCTTTTGCTCATGGTCGGACTGGGGCTTGGCCTGGGAAGCGACCTTGCGGACGCGAAAGCATGTCCATGCGCGTCCCTCCTCTTGTTCGTCGACCCCGATCCGCCGGTCTCGGGAGAGACCGTGGAGATCAAGGCGTACCTGACATGGTCGGAGG
>VBDX01000184.1 GCA_005881885.1 Chloroflexota bacterium | reverse complement strand
AACTCTCCGCTACAGCGTTCAGGGAGTGGCGCTCTATCCGATCTTCGTGGTGGCGGTCCGCTGGAGCGCCTGGGGACCGTTCCGGCTTCTGAACCTGCCCTTCGTACGCTTTCTCGGTGTGCTGTCGTACTCGCTCTATCTGGTCCACCAGGTGATCCTCTACGGCGTATCGGCGAACGTCCCCGTGCCGCCCATCCTGGCCGGCGCGATCGCGCTCGCCCTGTCCTTGCTTATCGCCTTCGCGATCCATCGTCTTGTCGAAAGGCCGGCCGCGCAGCTGCGGCGCCGCCTCGAGCGCCGGTCGGTACGTCAACCCTCGCCGGACGCCGCGCCTCGCCCCGGCCGGCGGTCAGCGGGCGACGAGGCCCGTCGGGGGACGCCAGATCATGGCTTGACGCTCGTCGAGTTGCCGCGTGGCGGCGGCCTTGCCTCGCACGAGGCAGTCCCACTGGTAGCGCCGCAGGAACGCGCGGAAGCCGGGCTGCGCGTAGCGAGGCGCCCTCCGGATGAGGCTCGAGGCGTAGCCCAGCCACATCGCTAGCCCCCCGATGACGAGGGGCGGGCGCAGCATGCGATAGAGAGAGCTTGCCGTCATGTACGCGAGCCCCGTGCCCATGTAGTACTGGCCCCGCCCATGCCGGAGACGGCCGGTCAGGATCCCCTTGTCGCTCGAGCCCATCGGCCGCAGGTGAATGACGCGCAGGTCTGGGTCGTCCCAGCTTCGCGCGATCCAGCCGAGCATGCGGCAACGGTGGCAATCGATCCCATCCCACATGACCTCGCGGACGAAGCCGCCGACATCCTCAAAGCATGCAGTCCGATAGAACTTGGTGGGGCCGATGGACATCTCGTCGCCGATGTACTCGCTAGTGAGGCGGCCACCCGGCCCGCGGTAGTAGAGCTTTCCGCTGCACGTTCCCATTCGCGGCTCCGCCTCCATGCGCAGCATGAGCAGCTCGAAGTACCGCGCCGGTAGCTCGAGGTCGAGGTCGAGCTTGCAGAGGTAGTCGAACCGACGCGGGTCGATCGTCCGGTAGCCCGCGTAAAAGGCGTCGACGACCCCCGGGCCGACGCTCCGGCGACCGCGGTCTTCGCGGCGGACCACCCGGATGAAATCGAAGCGCGCGGCGTACTCGGCGAGGATGGCGGGCGTCGCGTCGCGCGAACCGTCGTCGACGATAACCCACAAGGCGGGCCGCACGCTCTGCGCGATGACAGAGTCGAGCGTTCGCCGCGCGAATTCCGCTTCGTCGCGGCAGGGGGTGATCAGGACATAACGGCGCCCGCCCGTGGAAACGCTCACCGGACGCTCACGCGGTTCTCGCGGCACCACCATCCGAGCACGTAGAGCGCCCAGACCCGCGACCAGTAGACGCCGGGCGCGCGCTGGAGGAACGCGCTCCAGAGTCGACCCACCGCTCGAGGCTCGAGCCCAGCGCGCTCGCAAAAGACAGGATCTCCCAGCGCCGCGTCCATCTCGTCCTTCACCACGTCGCGGGCCCATTGGTCGATCGGAAGCACGAAGCCGGACTTGGGCCGGTCGAAGAGCGCGGGGTCCAAGTCGCCGAGGGCGAGGTCGCTAAGAAGGCGCTTCTTCCCCACCGGTCCGAACCGTTCATCCTCGTCCAGCGCCGAAGCGACGGAGACCACTTCGTGATCGAGGAACGGCACCCGCACCTCGAGCGAGCTGGCCATGCTCGCGGTATCCGTGTCCCGCAAGAGGCGCTCGCCGAGATAACACCAGAGCTCGAGCGCCGCGACCGCGGAGAGGGGCGCACGATGCTCGATCAGCTGAGTGAGCTGCTCTGCGACCGTCGTCGGCAGGCCCACGGTAAGCTCGCCATCCATGTCGCGCCGCAGAAGGCGACGCGCGAAGTCCGAGGAGAAGAGCGCGTGGGAAACCTGGTAGGTGTGGAGCAGGTCTCCACGCGCCGCGAGCGCGTCGCCCAGCTTTCCCCAGCGCGTCTGCGCCGGGACCGGGGCGGAGAGCGCCGTGGCGCGGACGACCCCGTTCGCGACGCCGCGTAGGAGGTCGGGGGAGAGCCACGAGAGGCGACGGCTCCAGCTCGCCGCCCAGGGGACATCGCGGAAGCTGCGGTACCCGCCGAACAGCTCGTCGCCCCCGGTGCCCGCAAGCGCGACCGTAAGGCCGGCCTCCCGGACCGCGCGGCTGACGAAGTACGTGTTGATCCCGTCGAAGGTCGGCTGGTCGAGGCTCCCAAGCGCGTCAGGGAGCTCCCGCCGGAAGGTCTCCCGGGTAAGCCGAAGCTCGTGGTGCTCGGTGCCGAGCGCCGCCGCGACGGCGCGCGCGTGGCGCGACTCGTCATAGAGGCCCTCGTCGAAACCGATGTTGAACGTGCGGACGCGGGCGCTCCCTGAGCGCACCGCGAGTGCTGCGATGGCGCTTGAGTCGATGCCGCCGGAGAGAAAGATGCCGAGCGGCACGTCGCTGATCAGGTGCATCCGCACGGCGGCGGTGAGCTCCTCCTTGAGCGCCTGCCTGTCGGCAGGTACCTGCCTGGATGTCGGCAGACGCCAGTAGGACCGCGGCCTGGGCACGACACCGGCCGTTGACGCGGACGCGAACGTCGCCGCCGGCAGCAGCTCGATTCCCCGGATCGCGGTGGTCGGTCCGACGACGAAACCATTCCATACGTAGCTCGCGAGAGCGACAGGGTCCATCTCGCGTTCGATGAGCTCGCTCGCGAGGAGCGCGCGGACTTCTGAGGCGAAGAGGAGCGTGCGCTTCCCTCCAGGCCGCGTCACGCCACCCAGATAGAGCGGTTTGATGCCGAGGCGGTCGCGCGCCAGGAAGAGCGTCCGTCGCGCGCCATCCCAAATGGCGAAAGCGAACATTCCTCGGAGACGCGACACGCACTCCACACCCCAGCGCGAGTAGGCCTTGAGGATCACCTCGGTGTCCGATCGCGACCGGAAGTGGGCGCCATCCTGCGCGAGCTCGCGGCGCAGGTCCTGGAAGTTGTAGATCTCGCCGTTGAAGACGATGACGTTGCCGGTCTCGGGGTCGGCCATCGGCTGCCGGCCGCCCTCGCTCAGGTCGATGATGGCGAGCCTGCGGAAAGCGAGGACGACTCCGGCAGTGCCGTCGGCAGGGGCGGGCATCCAGAAACCGCTCGCGTCCGGCCCGCGGTGACGCTCCGCGGCGCTCATGCGGCGCACGGCGTCGACGATTGTCTCGTCGATCTCGCCGATGGCTCCCGCGATGCCGCACACGGCGAACTAGGACCTCT
>VBDX01000188.1 GCA_005881885.1 Chloroflexota bacterium | reverse complement strand
CTGGGCCACGGCTTTCTCAAGGCCTCGCTCGATGACCCCAAGACGCCGGGCTACGAGCAAGCCTGCACCTCGTGGAAGCGGACGCTCGAGTTCTACCGGCGCTGCTTCGCGCGCGCTCCAGTGGGGCGCGATGAGCTGTTCGCCCGCGCGTCTCGGACCACGCAACGTCCGACGGCAGTTCGTCGAGGAGGATCGGCTCGAGCACGGTGATGTAGGCCGTCATGCGCGACGCGAGGCGCTCGAGGAATTCGTCGTCGAGCGTGCCGAGCGGGACCGGCTCCCAAATGCGCGCCCATCCCTTGTCCCAGGTCTCGATACGCGCATCGTCGTCGAGGTCATCGCGGATCGCAGGATCCCGCGCTTTGAACTCGGCAAACAGACGCGCGTTGGTGAGCGAATCGGCCTCGAAGTGGAGCCCGAGCTCGATCCCGCCAATGCGGCTCCGCATCCATACCTCGTAATGCAGCTGTGGATTGCCGAACCACAGTTGCGCCATGTAGGAGTAAGTCGTTGAGCGGAAGGACGAGAGCGCCGGCGATAGCCCGGCCCGGGTCGTGTCGACGACGCCGCGGAGGAACGCGCGCGGCTCGAGCCTACGGAGCGCGCGAGCGAAGCGCGAGGTCGAGGACGCCGGTGAGCGCCGGCGCGCAGATCCGGGCGAGGATGACGAACGTGAGGACGCGGCCGCGCGTCGGGCGCTCAACGACCCGCCAGATCGGCTCGGCGACAACGGCCCCGACGACCATCAGCGGGGCGGCGAGCAGCGCACCGCCGAACGTGACTGGATGGTCCCAGGTGATCGCGGTCGCGATGCCGAGCAGTCCCGTGAAGGCCCACCAGCGCCAGCCTACCGTCGCCGTCCCGCGCACGGCGAGAGCGATCGCGGAAACGATGAGCGGGACATACGTCGTCGTGTAGGTGAGGAACGCGCCCAGCCCGAGGACCAGAAGCGCGCGCGGGTCGAAGCGGCGCAGCAGCCCGAAGACCAAGCCGGCGCCGAGCGCGACGAGCGGCACGAAGAGCGGGCTGAAGCGCGTGATATCGCACGCCCGATAGATGCGCGCGGTGTGCCGGAACGCCGGCTAGGCCACAAGGACCGGGATGCTCGCGACATAGTGGACCACCTCGGGGCTGAGGTTGTTCATGAACGGCCGGCACGCGTTCGAGGAGCTCGAAAAGAGCAGGAAGCCGACGAACAAGCCGGCGGGCCCCGGTCACAACGAAACCACCGCCGGCGAGCGCGATCGGACCAGGCACCGGGAACGGGAAGGGCGGCGGGGCGAACGCGTCGCCGAACCAGCGGCGTAGCTCCGGCGTGAAGGCGATATAGGTGAGCGTGAGCGTCGCGCAGCCGTGCATCGAATACGCGAAGATATGCGGCGGCGAGAAGAAGTCCTCGAACGGATGCGTCGCGTGCCAGCGCCGATCCCACTCGAAGCCGAAGCCGAACGCGAGGATGTCGAAGATGACGCCGAGCCCGAGGAGGCGGGACGCGATGTTGAGACCCACGCGATCCTGGATCGCGTCGGACGCCGTGAGTGCTGTCGCGGGTCACGCGCTTTTGGATACGGCGAACGATTCGGCGAACATGCGCTAGATGGGCATTCGCGACTCACTCGATACCGTAGAATCCAGTGCACACTCCCCGGTGGCGCAAGGGTAGCGCGGCTGACTGTCCAAAAATGGTGGCAGCCTCTTGGGGAAACCCAAGAGTGGGAACTGGGTGAATTGCGGGAAACCTAATGCGCGCGAGCGCGATGGCAATCCGCAGCCAAGCCCGAGGGACGCCTCGGGAAGGTTCAGAGACTAAGCGCCCAGCGCCTAAGGCCGACAAGGCGATGGCGATGAGATAGTCCACGTCCGAGGGAAACCTCGGGGAGCGGGTAATCAGTAGGTTGGAGGTTCGAATCCTCCCCGGGGAGCAGATCTGCCGGGCGTTGATAAGGGTCTTGACGCGACGTTAGAACCAATGTTCGATTCACATCGTGCTCAGGTGCCAGGCATGTGACTCCGAATTTCCTCGGTTTGTCGTAATTGATGGGAAGCGACGGGATCTTCGCGGCCGCCACCGATGCGTGAATTGCCGGCCCTTCCGTTCTCTTCGAAAGCCGCGGCGCCCCGTCATCCGCGGACTACGCCTGCTCAAGTGCCAGGCTTGTCAGCGTGAGTTTCCGGCGAAGGTGGTGATTGAGGGGAAGCTTCGGTCGTTGTACCGGAGGCGCTTCTGTCTTGAATGCTCGCCATTCGGCAGGCACAACACATCCAAGTTCCCGTTCGGCCAGACGCTGGATTTGGCGGCCGAGCGGCGCAGAAGGCGAACTGAGTCGTTTCGCCGGTCCCTGCGCAAACGACGTCGCGAACGTAAAGCCGCACTCATAACAGCACAAGGTGGCGCCTGCGTCGATTGCGGCTACGCGGCCTGTATCGAAGCCTTCCAATTTCATCATCTAGATCCCGAGACAAAGAGCTTCACCCTGGCGAACTTCAGTGGCTCATGGGACCGCCTGAAAGCCGAAGCCGCAAAATGCGTCCTCCTCTGCGCGACCTGCCATCGCCTACGGCACATACGCGATGAGACAGGTGGACGGCCTGCCGAACTGCGAAGAGAAAAGAAACGTCGTGCGGTCGAGTGCTTCGGCGACGTCTGCTTCGGGTGCAATCGCCGCTACCCCGCCACCGTCTTCGAATTTCATCACCTAGACGCACGCACCAAAGACTTCGAGATCGCCACTGGGGGGATGGGTCGATCCTGGGCTCAGATCGTGAGCGAGCTCGCGAAGTGCGTGATGCTCTGCGCCAACTGCCACTGTGAAGTGCATGCAGGGCTCCGACAGCTGTCCGGAACGGGGGTCCGACCTGAACTCACGATCTCAGAGGGAGCGGTCTCGGGGGCCGCCTGACGGTCCGTCTACCATCCGCCCTCGTGACCGATGGCCCCTTCCTCGAGGACTTCAAGGTCGGCGATGTGCATCGCTCGTCGACCGGCCGGACGATCACGCAGGCGGACAACATCTGGTTCTCCCTGATGACCAACAACACGAACCCCATCCACATCGACCAGCACTACGCCGCGCAGACGGAGTTCGGCCGGCCGCTCGTGAACAGCATCCTGAGCATCGGCGTTGTTACGGGACTCATGGTCCCGCACACGAGTCAGAACGGATTCGCGCTGGGCTGGGACGAGATCACGCTCCCGAACCCGCTGTTC
>VBDX01000023.1 GCA_005881885.1 Chloroflexota bacterium | reverse complement strand
GCGTCCTGGTCGAGGAGCTCGCGAAGCTCCACCTCGCCGAGGAGCGCGCGGAGCTGCGATGGATCGACCGTCAACGCCTGTGCGCGCAGCTCCGCCAGCGGCGCATCGCCCTCGTACATGAAGTTGGCGACGTAATTGAAAAGGAGGGACGCTGCAAACGGCGACGGCGCACGGGTGTCGACAGTGACGACGCGGAGCTTGCGCGCGCGGATCTCCGCGAGGATCTCGGCGAGGCCGGGCATGTCGAAGACGTCCTGCAGCACCTCGCGGTACGTCTCGAGGACCATGGGGAACGCCTCGTACCGGCTCGCGACGGCGAGGAGATCGGCGGCGCGCTTGCGCTGCTGCCAGAGTGGCGCGCGCTGTCCAGGCCGGCGTCGTGGGAGGAGCAGCGCCCGCGCCGCGTTCTCGCGGAAGCGTGCCGCGAAGAGCGCCGTCGTCGGCGCGCCAAGGTTCGCGGCACGTGCGCCGCCGCCGCCGACGGCGAGCGACGCCTGGACGAGATCGCTCACGGTGTCCGGATCGGGAAGGAGCAGGTCGACCCGTGGCGGCTCCGCGGTCCCTGGGAAGCGCACCACGATGCCGTCGTTCGTCCAGAGGATGTCCGGCTCGTCGCCGTTCCGCTCGCGCACCATGGCACCGATCGCCATCGCCCAGGGCGCGTGCACCCGCGCGCCGAAATGGCTCAGGATGCAAACGCGCCAGTCACCCATGTCGTCGAGATAGCGTTCGATGACGATCGTGTGATCGTCGGGCACCGCACCCGTCGCGGCCTCCTGATCGCGCAGGTACTGCAGGAGATTGCGCGCCGCGCCTTCGGCGAGCGCGTGTTTCGTCACGAGCTCATTCGTCGCCTCGTCCGCGGGAAGGGAGCGCATGCGGCGGGCAAGCGCGCCGATGGCACGACCGAATTCCAGCGGACGGCCGACGTTCTCACCGTGCCAGAAGGGCATCCGGCCCGGAACCCCTGGCGCGGGCGAGACAAGCACGCGGTCCTGCGTGATCGCCTCGACCCGCCAGCTCGACGCGCCGAGGAGGAAGACGTCGCCCTCCTTCGTTTCGAAGACCATCTCCTCGTCGAGCTCGCCGACGCGGCCCTTGCCCTTCTCCGCGCCCGCGAGGAAGACACCGTAGAGCCCGCGGTCCGGAATCGTGCCGCCATTCGAGATCGCCACGACCTTCGCGCCCTCCCGCGAGCGGACGACGCCCGCGGTCCGATCCCAGACGACGCGCGGCCGCAGCTCCGCGAACTCGTCAGATGGGTACCGGCCCGAGAGCATGTCGAGCACACCCTCGAACGCGCTGCGCGGTAGCTCCGCGAACGGCGCGGCGCGACGGATGACGCGCTCGAGGTCGTCGACCGCCCAGTCGTCCATCGCGGTCATGGCGACGATCTGCTGCGCCACGATGTCGAGCGGGTTTCTCGGATAGCGCATTGGCTCGACCGCGCCGGCGAACATGCCTTCGGTGATCGCCGCGCTCGCGAGCAGATCACCGCGGTATTTCGGGATGATCACGCCGGTCGACGGCTCGTCGATGCGGTGGCCGGCACGTCCGATCCGCTGCATTCCGCTCGCGACCGACGGCGGCGACTCGACCTGTATGACCAGATCGATCGCGCCCATGTCGATGCCGAGCTCGAGCGAGCTGGTCGCGACGAGCGCGGGGAGACGACCGGACTTGAGGTCATCCTCGATGCGGAGCCGCTGCTCTCGCGCGATCGAGCCATGGTGCGCGTGGACCAGCTCTTCGCCCGCGAGCTCGTTGAGCGCGCCCGCGAGGCGCTCTGCGAGGCGCCGGGAGTTCACGAAGATAAGCGTCGAGCGGTGCGAGCGGATGAGCTCGAGGATCTGCGGGTGGATCGCGGGCCAGATCGACGAGCGCTGGACCGCGGTCACGGGCCCGGTTGGGATCTCGGCCGGCTCGCCCAGGCGCGCCATGTCCTCGACCGGGACTTCGACGCGAAGCTCGAGCGTCTTCTTCCGCCCGGCGTCCAGCACCCGAACCGCGCGCGGGATGCCGTCGTCGAGGCCGCCGAGGAACCGCGCGATCTCGTCGAGCGGACGCTGCGTCGCGGAGAGGCCGACGCGCTGCAGCTTGGGCGCGCCCCGGCCGCGCAGCTCCTCCAGCCGCTCGAGCGAAAGCGCGAGGTGCGATCCCCGCTTGGACGGGACCACCGCGTGGATCTCGTCGACGATGACGCTCTCCACGCTTCGCAGAGCGTCGCGCGCGAGGCTTGTGAGGATGAGGTACAGCGACTCCGGCGTAGTGATGAGGATGTCCGCCGGCTCGCGCTGGTAGCGCGCGCGCTCGCGCGACGGCGTATCGCCCGTCCGTATCGCGACGGTGGGCTCGCGGTACGGGATGCCCAGACGCTGCGCCTGCCGCATGATCCCGACGAGCGGCTCGCGCAGGTTGCGCTCGACGTCGACGGCGAGGGCCTTCAGCGGCGAGATGTACAGGATCCGGGTCCGCGGTTTCGTCGGTGCGGGGGAGAACATGAGCCGGTCGATCGCGGCAAGGAATGCCGCGAGCGTCTTGCCGGATCCCGTCGGGGCGAGGACGAGCGCGTTCTCGCCCCGGGCGATGGCCGGCCAGGCGAGCTCCTGTGCCCGCGTTGGCGCCTGGAACGTCGCCTCGAACCAGGCCCGGGTCGCGGGATTGAAGCCCGCGAGCGGATCGGTCCCCACGCCAAACATGCTAGGCGGATAACGGGAAGGGCCCGCCACGAGGCGGGCCCCTTCCTTTCGCGTTTCGCGAATGTGGCGTCTTAGGGCGACGTGCAGATGATCGCGAGCTCGGTCCCGGTCCCGGGGCGGCCCGGGTTCGGTTCGTAGCCGGGGTCATTTTCGACGATGACCACCTGTTTGATGTCACCGCTAATGACCGAACCCGACTTGGTGACGGTGCTCGAGACAATGACGGCCATGAACTTGGAGACGCTGGGTGGAGGCGGCGTGGAGTTGCCGGGGTCCGTCGCCCAAATTCCACCGCAGCTCGGCATAGGCCCAAGGAAGGTGGCCTCTTCAGCGAAGCCCTTCATCGCGTCGGGCGGCGCTCCCCCGCTCGTGAGATTGATATTCGCCCAGTGACTGCCCCACCACGTGACGTGGTTGCCGAGCCCGGCTTCCAGGTCACCAATCACGAACGCTCCGCCCGTTTCCGTGGCGAACGGGACGACAGTAACTGTGCACGTGGCGGTGGTGGTGCTGCCACCTGTGTCGTTGATGATCGTGGTGACTGTGAAAGACCCAGTGGTGGTGTAGGTGTGGCTGCCGCTGACCGTGTACGGCGAGTTACCACCGGCGCCAGCGATCGTGCCCGATGAGCTGGAGCTGTCGCCCCAGTTGATCGTCGCGGTGAAATCACTCAGCGTCCCAGTTGAGCTCTGGTCGGTGAACCCTGCCGTTGGTCCGCTGTACGTCTGCAGCACGAACGGTGGCATCAAGCACTTCGACGACAGCGGAGCATCTCCGACTTTGGCCGTCGAGTGCGCGGTGGCGGTGTTAGACAGATTGTCCTTGTCGGTGATCACGACGCTGACCTGGAATGTCCCCTCCTCGGCGTACATGTGCGTGCCGCTGACGGTGAACGGACCGCCCGTCGGCCCGCTGATCACGCCCATGTCGATGGGTGAGCTATCGCCCCAGTCGATCGTGGCGTCGTACTCCGCCGCGGTCGACAGCGGGTCCGGATCGGTGAAGGTCGCGACCGTGCCGGTGAAAGCCGTGCCCTCGGTCGCGTTGAATGTCACCCCGCTTGCAGTGATCGGCGGATCGGTCACGATCCACGTCTTCGTGGCGGTGTCCTTTACGGGCGTTGGCACGCCGCCAGTACCCGTGAGCGTCGCGGTCGCCTCGATCGTGTCGGTTCCGGCGGCGCCGTTGCTCGTATACGTGAATGTCGCGTCGCCGCTCGCGTTGGTCACGCCCGTTCCGGTGGTGCCGACGTTAGGACCAAGCGTCACGGTAAAGGTCACGGTGACACCGGGTGTCGGGCTTGCGTTCGTGGTCACATGTGCGGTGACGGTGTGAGCGCTGCCTCCGGGGTTGGTGGCGGTCTTCGGCATGAGCGAGAGTCCGAAGACCTTCACACCGCAGGGCAGGCTGTCAGGGTTGAACGGTTGCAGGAGCTGCAGCAGCCAGATGCGCTGAAGATGGACCTGACCGGACAGGCTGGCCTTGTCGAAGCTCGGGCTCGTGTTGCTCATCGCGTCCTTGTCCAGCCCGCTGTAGATGATGAGACCGGATCCGAGGCGCGCGTACGTTTGCACGGGTCCGTTCACACCCAGCGTGTTCAGCGCGCGAAGATCCGTGCACCAGTTCTGATTGAACGTGACGAACACGTTGGCGTCGCCCACGGCGTCTACCTGGGTGCTGACCGCGACGACGTTGACGAATGAGTCGTTGGCCGGAATGCTGCTGGAGAGTGAATTCTCTTCGACATCGGTCAGCGTCCCCATCGCGCCCGCGGCGCCAGGATTGCTCGTCGTGAACGGGTACACGAAGTTGCTGTAGTTCGTGCTCGTGCACTCGGAGTCCCAGATGATGAGCTTGCCGCCGTTCGTTACGAACGACTCGATGTTCGTCTTGAAATTAGGCCCGTGCGCGCCCGAGAGAAAATCGCCGATGTCGCAGATCCCGACGAGCGCGGCGGTGTCGAATCCCGAAAGGACTCCCGCCCCTCCGGTGGCGATCGTCTCGGGAAGGACCTGCGTGAAACTCGGGCTGTACCCCGCGGGGACGCCCAGCCGTCCCACGATGCTCGTGGGAAGTGTCCCACCCATGTTGATCCTTCCGATGGCGCTCGGGACCAGCGCGATGTTCTGACTCCTCGTCGTGAGGGCCCGCGCCGGATGCGCCGGGCCGGCCAGTGTGCCGACGAGTGATAGAGCCAAGACGACGGTGAAGGCTGCAACGCGACGACTCATAGAGTTCCTCCCCCACGCGCGTGCGGAGATTCGCTTTTCGTCGCGCTAACTGCCGCAGACGGTGTCCTCGAATCTCCCCACTTTGTTCGTCAACCCGCGCGCTCCTCAGCAAACGCGCACGACGTCTTGCTCTTTACCCCACCTCCGAATCACAGACCCCCGCGCCGCTGATCGAAGAACTAGATGGCGCCCGTAGGCCTGACGGTTCAGCAGGATACATGGCCACTGATAGCGTCACCGGGAACAGGCAGCCGTCCTGGTCCAACAGGACAGGGGCCTTGAAAGGCCAAGAGCCTTGAGCAGGGTTCAGCACCTTCGACGAGACGGGCGCGCCAGCGATCCAGGAGCACCGCGACACGCCCACGCGTTGACGCGGACCGGCTGAGCGTCGCCATGGAGATCGGTCTCGGCGTCGATACCCGATACGCGCTGAGCGAGGACGATCAGCGCCTCCTCGCGCGCGAGGCCGCGACACTTGGATATGCGAGCCTCTGGACCCCCATCGGGAGCACGCCAGAGCCGTTCGGTATCTGCGCGCTGTGGCACGAGTCGAGCCGACTCGCGACCGGGATCGCGGTCGCGCCGCTCTCCGGGTGGTCCATTGCGGACCTCGCATCCATCGCCAAGGACACGTATCGGCGCTGCGCCGGCCGGTTCACGCTCGGGATCGGCAGCGGTCGACTCACCGCTTCGCCGATACGTGTGATGCGTGACGCCGTCGATGCGCTGCGGCCACGCTTCCCGGGGAGCGTTTACTTAGGTGCGCTCGGGCCGCAGATGCTCCACCTCGCCGGTGAGCGCTACGACGGTGCGGCGCTGAACTGGTGCAGCGCCGAGCAGGTCGCGTGGAGCCGCGAGCGGGTCGCGGAGGGCGCGCGCCAAGCCGATCGCGACCCGCGGAGCGTCGCGATCCATGAATACATCCGCATCTGCGTGGATGAGGACGAAACCGCGGCCCGGACGGCGTTCGCGAAGATGGTGATGACATACGCGCTCGCGCGGCCGGGCGCGGACAAGACGAAGGGGTACCGCGGGCACTTCGCGCGCATGGGCTTCGGCTCGGTGCTGGATGAGCTCGAGTCGCGCCGTGGGGCCGGCGCGAGCGAGGACGAGCTCGCGGCACGCTTCCCCGACAAGTTCCTGCGCCGCGTCGGTTACTGGGGCCCGCCCAAGGGGGCACGAGGAGCGTTCGAGAAACTCGCGGCCGGCCTCGACACCGCTGTTGTTCGCCTCGTACCGGCGCGGCGGAACGATCTCGCCGCCGCGCGCTTCGCGATGACAGCCTGCGCGCCGAGAAGCTAGTAACCGACGACCGCAAGATCGAGTTGGCGGATGTTCGCTTCGGGGACTCCGCCGAAGCTCGCGAGACCCTGCCGATCAGAGCCATCCGGGCGCACCATCCAGATGCCACCGAATCCGCGCCCCTGGAAGTACACGATCCGCGCGCCGTCCGGCGTCCAGGCCGCGAGCACCTGTTCCGGAGCCCGAATGACCGACCGCGGAGCCGCGCGCGTCGATGGCGTGACCACGATCTCGCTCGACGAAGGCTGCCCTGACCGATCTCCGGTCACTGAGACGTAGAGAATGTCGTCTGCTCCCGGTCGCCACCGCGCCCGCACGAGGAGATCGCTTCCGGTCTGCTGCGGGCGCGTCAGGAGCACGCGAGACGTGCGCCCGAGCCCGTCGTCGGCGACGACGATCGACTGATCGCTTTTGTCTGGGCTGACCTCGAGCGCACCAACGAACGCCGGTCCTCCCTGACGCCAGTCGCAGCAGTCGCGCCCGTTGACGAAGAGCTCGCCGACCTGGGTGATCCTTCCTGTCGCGACCTCGAGAACGCTGTACCTCGCGGTTTCGAAGCCGCGTCTGAAGCCGATCCCGCTCCCGTCGCCGGTCCAACTAAATACCGCTGTTACTCCAGGAGCGGCGTCGTCGGCTAGAACCTGACGAGGCGGGATCGCACCACCCGCGTCAACGACCCAGATGCCCGCATCACCGGCTCCAATGCGAGTCCGCGCGAACGCGATCCCGTTCGCGGTCGGGCTCCAGGCCGGCTGAAGATCGTTGTAGGCGGCATCCATTGTTAGCTGCCGCACCGCACCGGTGGCGAGATCCACGATGACAAGCGCCGCCCGTTCTCTTCCCGTATCGCCGATAACGACCGAGAGGACGAGCTGCCGGCCATCTGGTGAGAATTGCTCGCGCAAAAGGTTGTCGACAGTGACTGTGGTGACCGCCGACGTGAAGGCGGCGACCGTGACCTCGCTCCGGTCGCTCACTCGAACGGCCTTGACCGAGTCGTGAGCGGGCAGCGGCCCGAGGTTGGGATCGTTCGGACTGAAGGTGAAGGTCCGAGTCAAAAGGAAGACCCATTGATCGGTCAGCTGCGGGAGCGCATGCGCTTCGACTCCCTTCACGGTCGTCGCCGGAGCCGTGACTTGCGGGGACGGGGAACGCCCCGGCGTGGAGCTAGTGCTCGCTGTGGCCGCGGCCGATGACCTTGCTTCGTTGGATGACGTCGGCGACGTAGCGACGGGTGCGCTCCCCGGCGCGAGTCGAATAACGAGGACCAACGCGAGGCCAATCGCTGCGACCGCGATCGACGCGACCCACAGCCACCGCCGCGGCAAGCTAGCGGATCTGCTCGGCGAGGCGCGCGAGGTCGCGAACGCCGAGGCTGCGGGACGAGACCTCGTAGGTCATCCCGTTCTCGGTCCAGCGCACGACGCTGAGCGACGTCGGCTCGACGATCCAGCCGACCGCGTAGCTGCCGTGAATAGCCAGCGCATCCGCGGGGCGCGTCGGCGGCGCGACAACGCTGGGCGCATCCGGCGCCATGGCCACGACAACGAGGTCGCTCGATCCGCGGAGCCGGTAGGAGCGCACCGTCGGCGCCGGTCGGCCGGGACCGTAGTCACCGACGACGCGGCCGGGCGGAACGGGAACGGCGATGTCGGCGGGTAGCTCGAGTTGAAGGCGCGCCGGTCCCGGCTTGGCGAAGGCTTGCTCGAGCACCGATGGACTTCTCGCAATGACGACGAAACGGTCCAGCTGTTCATGCGGCAATGCGTTCACAACGAGCAGCGCTGCGCCCGCGACGGTGGCGGACGCGATCGAAAGGATCCACCAAAGACGCGGCGAGATCGCCCTCTGGGGAACGGCGCCCTCGAGGTCGAGGATCACCGAGACATTGTGGGACTAGCCTGCGTCCGGAACGATGACCCCTTCGGCGTTGCCATATGCCCACACGTCGAGATCCGGGACCTCGAGCCCGTTGACACTCAGCGTCGTGCACACCTGGGAGCGGTGATCGCTCCCGTGATGCGAGAACTGGGTGATGAGGATCCATGGCTCGAGCTCGACGTCCCGCCGACGCATGCGCCGGTCGGGGTCGAAGTCCTTCTGGAGGAACAGCCGCTCGACCCCGGCGCGCACCGTCGCCAGATGCTTTTCGATCTCGTCGAGTGTCGTGGTGTCCGCCTCTTCGATGCGCGGCTCGGTGAGCATGTCGAGACTCTGTAGATAGCCCTCGTCGGCCCTGACGATGTGCGTGAGCATCCGCCGGATCGTTCCGTACGTGCCCGGGACCACCAGGTCAAGCTGCCTGTCTGGAAGCGCACGGCAGCGCTCGATCAGCCGCTGCGTCGCCCACACATCGTGTCTCATCTGACGGAGCGCTGGCGGAGTGCTCATGCGGCGCGGATCCTGGCGACTTCTTCTTCGACCTTGGCTTTCAGTTCCTCGAGCTCCTGCTCTGCCTGTGCGAGGTTCTCCTTCGCCCGTTTGACGTCCTCGCGCTGCTCCATCGCCCGCGCCGCGCCCCGCGCGGTGGTGGTGCCTCGGTCGATCGTGGAGTAGCTGACCTTCTTGCGACCGAAGATAGCAGTGAGGATGGTGGCGCCGGCCGACACCGCTGTTTGCAGGCCCGCGCCGCGAAGCTGTCCCTCCTCACGCTCGACGATCTGCGCCGCGCGCCGCGCCTTCTCCTCTGCGCGATGGACCTTCGGCGCGTATTCCTTGCGAAGTGCGTCGATGGCGGCGTCGCGTTCCTCGCGCGACTGCTGGTCTTCGTCGGCGCGAGCCGCACGGTCCGTCTGGGCGGCGGGGGCGGCCGCGCCCTGCGGCCGGTGCCCCTTCATCAGCACCTTGATCTGATCCCGCGTGAGCGGGCCGCGCAGATACGACATCGCCCACCGCGTTTCGAGGACGACCGGACCGTCTTCGTGGACATCGTTCATGAGGAACACGCGGTTGCCGAGTCCGGCCAGGAGCTCTTCCATCGACTTACGGTCGAACGACGCGCTCTGCGCGGCGGCCGCGCCCTCGAGACCTTCGAGCACACGCTGCTTGTCGCGTTCCGTCTGAAGCCGGCCGAGGAGCCACGTGCCGGTATTCGCGAGTCCCTTGTAGTCGAGGTCCACCGGGTTCTGGGTCGCGAGCACGACCCCGAGACCGAACGCGCGCGCCTGCTTGAGGAGGGTGAGCAGCGGCCGCTTCGCGGGCGGCTCCGCCACCGGCGGGAAGAAACCGAGGATCTCGTCCATGTACAGGATCGCGCGGAGGCTCGTCGTGCCGCTCTGCATCCTGACCCAGCCGAGGATCTCGTTGAGGAGGAGCGCGACGAAGAACATGCGCTCCGCGTCGGAAAGGTGCGCGATCGAAAAGATCGAGACGCGCGGCTTGCCCGCGGGAGTCCGATAGAGCGCGCCCACGTCGAGCGCCTCACCCTCGAGCCAGCCCCCGAACCCGGGCGACGCGAGCAGACCGTTGATCCGCATGGCGAGCTCGCCTCGGTCCTTCTCCGGGTAGAACTTCTCGAGGTCGAGCGCGCCGATTCGTGCCATTGGCGGCTTCTGGATCCGTCCGACGAGTGCCTCGAGGTCCAGATCCTTGCCCTCGGCCCATGCCGCGGAGAAGAGCGTCGAGATGAGGATGTGCTCGCGACTTTTGATTGGATCCGCGGCGATGCCGACGAGCGCGAGCAGGCTTGTCGCCGTCGTGCTCACCCGCTCACGGAAGAGCTCGGTGTCCTCGCGGAGCTGCTCGGACGGCGCGGCGAACGAACGCAGGATCGACACCGGGATGCCCGCGGTCGACCCCGGCGTGTAGATCGCGAAATCGGCCGCGTCCCGGAGACGCCGGATCCGGTCGCCGCTCTGTCCCCACGACTCGAGGCCCTTCCGCCACAGGTCCGCCTGCTGCTTGGCGTACTCGTCTGGCGTCACGCCTTTGCGCGCGGCGTCTTCTTCATTGATCCACGGTCGGAAGTCCTCCGGTCGAAGGTCAGGGAACGTGAGCATCAGATTCGTGAGATCGCCCTTGGGATCTATGGCGATCGTCGGCACGCCGTCGATGGCGGCCTCCTCGATGAGGTCGATGCACAGGCCGGTCTTCCCGCTTCCGGTCATCCCGACGACGATCGCGTGAGTGACCAGGTCCTTCGAGTCGTAGAGCACCAGGTTTCCGGCGGCCGAGCTCTTCTTCTCGAGGTCGTACTCGCGACCGAGATAGAACTGGCCGAGCTTCTCGTAGTCGCTTGGATCCATCGCGGTCATTCCTCGGTCTCGGAGATCCCCGTGGCACGCCCATAGCCCCAGGCGCTGACGGGCGGCGGCTCGATGCCGTTGGCACCGAGGATGGTGGTCACCTGGGTGCGGTGCTCGTTGCCGTGGTGCACGAGTTGGGCGAGGACGACGCCCACGGTCGAGCTCCGCCTTTCGTTCGTCTGGATGACACGCACCGCATCATCCCGCGCGGCGACGGCGAGGATGCGCGAACCGGTGGCGGCCGCGATCGTGGAGAGTTCGTTCAGGCTGTGATGTTCGGTGCGCCGAATGGGAGCGCCGATGAGCTCGCCGGTCAGGAGCTTGACGTACCACTGCTCGGCGCCGACCAGATGCTGGAGCGTGCCGCCCAGCGTCCCGTACGTTCCCGCTGCTGTGGCCTCGAGCGTCGATGGATCCAGTCGTCGGCAGAAGTCGAGGAGCGTCGTCGTCGCCCAGACGTTGTGGCGCAGGACGTGATCGAGCGCGGGAGTTCCCACCGGCCTATGTTTGCAAGATAGGGCTGCCGCGCTTGATGAAGCGGCCACGGCCCTTCTTGCCGACGAACTTGTCCTTCTGGACGATGACCTCGCCGCGCGAGAGGACGACGGCTGCCTTCCCCTTCACCTTGCGCCCCTCATACGGGTTGTAATCGACACGCATGTGGTGCGTCTTCGCGGAGATGGTCGACGTCGAGCGCGGATCCCAGATGACGATGTCGGCGTCGCTGCCCACCGCGATCGTGCCCTTCTTCGGGAACATGCCCATGATCTTCGCGGGCGTCGTCGAGGTGACCTCGACCCAGCGATTGAGGGTGATGCGCTTCCCGACGACGCCTCCGTCGTACAGCAGCACCATGCGTGTCTCGACGCCGGGCGCGCCGTTGGGGATCTTGGAGAAATCGCCGATCCCGAGCTGCTTCTGCTTGGGGAGGCCCTGAAAGCCCTCGTTCATGCAGAACGGGCAGTGGTCGGTTGAGACGACCTGAAGGTCGTTCCGCGCAAGTCCCTTCCAGAGCTCGTCCTGATGCCACTTCTCGCGAAGTGGCGGGCTCATGACGTATTTCGCGCCGTCGAAGCCCGGCTCGTCGTAGTTGTCGATCGAGAGGAAGAGGTACTGGGGGCATGTCTCGGCGTATGCCGGCAGGCCGCGGTCGCGGAAGAGCCGGACCTGCTCGAGCGCCTGCGAGGACGAGAGATGGACGATGTAAAGCGGGATGCCGCCGGCCATCTCGGCGAGCCGGAAGGCGCGGTAGGTCGCCTCACCCTCGGCCTCGGGTGGCCGCGTCAGCGCATGCCACTTCGGCCCGGTGTTCTTCGCGGCCAGCGCGCGCTTCACCAGAACGTCGATCACGCCGCCGTTCTCGGCA
>VBDX01000187.1 GCA_005881885.1 Chloroflexota bacterium | reverse complement strand
GGCGACGACCGCGGGCTGCAGTGGCGCGCTCGTGATGTAGAGGTGCGAACTTGCGAAGCCGAACGAGCCCGCGAAGACCGAGAGCGTCGCGAGCGCTGTCCCGAGCTTTAGCGCCCAGGCCGGGACGGGACCGGACCGCTTACGGCCCGGCCCCGTCTTGGGGTTGAGAGGGAGGGTGCTGGAGTTAGCGGCCAAAGCCCGGACCCGCGGGCCGCGTCGAGTCGACGAGGCGCGCGATGCGGTCCGCAAGACCGTTACCCAGCTGCGTGGCCTGATCGGCGGTGATCGTGCCTGCGGTTTGCGCGGCGGCGATCTTCGCCTTGGCGTCGGCGGTGAGCGCGGCGACGAGACCGTCGCGGCTCTTGCCCGATGTCGCGGCGGCGATCTGCGCGAGGGTCTGGCCGGCCTGCATCTTGGTGCGCAGGTCAGCGGTGGTGGTGCCGAGGTAGGTCGCCGCAGCGGCGAAGGAGTCGCCGATCACGCCGCGCTCGCCGGGTCCGCCCGGACCACCGGGACCACGGCCCTGCGGTGCGCCCTTCTGGTCGACGAGCGTCGCGATCTTGGTCTGCTCGGCGGCCATGAGTGCCTGGATGAGCCCGTCGCGGGTCTTGCCGTGGGCGACGGCGACGTCGGCGAGGCTCTTCGTGGTGCCGAGCTCGGTGCGGAGCTGGTCGATGGTGATGCCGATGTACGTCGCTGCGGTGCTGTAGAGGTCGGCGCCGTGCGGTCCGTTGTCGGCGAGGTTCGCGGTCGGTCCGCCGAGGGCGGACGTGACCGAGGTGGTGATGTCCGGTCCGTACGCCGCCATGGCCACTCCACCGGAGAGGCCGAGGGCGAGCACGCCGGCTGTGACGAGGGTCTTCGCGGGGTCGAGCTTCATTTGGTTTCTCCTGGCTTGTATTTGCTAGGAGTACCCAATCCAGAGCGGCAGGTTGTGAAAAGAAGTTGAGAGTTCCGCTCGAGGTGTGTTCTTTCTTAGTTAGCTCTCATTTCGACCCTATGCTCCCGGCCGTGGCGGCACTCCTGGGCGTCTCGAGCTCGATGCTCCTCGAGCGGCCCCTGGAGCAGGCCATCGCGTTCGCGGTCGAGAACGAGTTCCGCGCATTTGAGGTGTGGGCCGACCACCCGCACGCCCATCCGGACGAGACCCCTCCGGAGATGCGGCGCCGCATTCGCACGGCGCTCGACCCTTTCGAACGCATTTCCGTGCACGGGCCCCTGGGGAATGCCAGTCTCGCGTCCATCAATCCGGGGATCTGGCGCGAATCGCTGCGGCAGCACCTCGCGGCGACCGAGCTTGCGCACGACCTCGGCGCGGCTGTCCTCGTCGTCCACCCCGGCGATCTTCGTGACCACCGTTTCAAGGCGGAGTTCCTGCGCCTTTCGTGCGAGGCGTTGGGGAAGGTCGTCGAGCGCGGTGCGCAGCTCGGCGTCACCGTCGCGATCGAGAACTGCGGGCCTTTCCACGCCGGGATCGATCAGACTGCCGCGGACCTCGCGACCATCGTCCGCTCACTCGGCCCCCACGGAAGAGTGTGTCTCGACACCGGGCACGCCTCGGTCAACAAGAACGCCGCCGAGCTGGTCGCGTCGCTCGGCGATGTCATCGCGCACTTTCACGTCCACGACAATCACGGCGCGCGCGACGAGCACTTGCCCATCGGCGCCGGATCGATCGACTTCGCGCCATACGTTCCGATCCTCGCGCGCCTCGAGGGCATGGCGATCGCGGAGGTCGTGTGGGACGAGACGCGCAGCGCGGAGCCGCCCGAAGCTCTTGCGCGCGCGACGAAGGATGGATGGTCGAGGCTGCAGGGCAAGACGCGCTGAACGGATCGCGCGTTTGCGTTCCCCCGGCGACGCGATAGCCTGCCGAGCGACCGTGGATCCCCGTCTCAGCCGTCGCGACCTCCTGCGTCTTGGGGCGTTCGCCGTCGGCGGTGCCGCGATCGCGCCGGTCATCCAGGCCTGCGGTCAGGCAGCGCAGGCGCCCGCGTCGTCGGCGCCCGCAGTCCCAACCGCGAGCGCCAAGCCAACCCTGGCCCCCGCCTCGCTCAACGTTCAGGTCGGTGTGCAGAACGTCGAGTTCGCGGGAATCCTCGCCGCGGAAGATCAGGGCTACCTCAAAGCTCTCGCTCTTACCGAGACGCTCCTTCCGTACGGACCCAACGTGCAGCCCGTGACGGTGATCGCCGGCGGTTCCGCGCAGGTCGGCGTCATCGGCGGGGCGGACACGTTCCTCAAAGCACGTGCCAGCGGGATCCCGGTGGTCGCGATCGGAACGATGTACCAGAAGGCGCCGTCGGGCCTGGTCAGCCTCGCGAAGAATCCGATCCGATCGCCAAAGGACGCGGTGGGGAAGAAGATCGGGCTCCAGTCCGGTGCGCGGGGTCCATGGTCGACGATCCTGAACCTCGCCGGCCTCAAAGAGTCGGACATGACCATCGTTCCAGTGCAGTTCGATCCCACGCCGCTCGTCCAGGGTCAAGTCGACGGCTTCTGGTCGTTCGCCTTCAACCAACCACTGGTCCTGCAGGCACAAGGCCTCGACACGGTCTTCATGACCGCGTTCGATGCGGGATACAAGTTCTACGGGGACGTGATCATCACGACCGATCAGGCCGCGAAAGACAGCGCCGACGCGCTCTCGCGTTGGCTGCGCGCGACCTCGAAAGGCTGGGACTACGCGTTCGGTTACCCCGACGCGGTCGCGAAATTGGCCGCAGACAAGTCACCGGCTCTGAACCTGGATGTCAAACAGCAGACCGCGCAGCTCAAGGCCGAGAAGGACTTCATGATGTCGAGCAAAGGCATCTACGCGATGGATCAGGCGACATGGCAGGCCGGGATCGACATCCTCAAGAGCCTGAATCAGCTCGACAAACCGATCACCGCCACCGAGGTGATGAACACATCCATCCTGGAGACGGCGGCGAAGCTGCCATAGCCGCGGCCATCTCCACGGCTCCCGTCGCGATCTCCGTCGCCAACGTCAGCAAGGTCTTTGACCTCGATTCCGGGCCGCTGACCGCGGTCAGCGACGTGAGCTTCGATGTACGGGACCGCGAATTCGTGGCGCTCGTTGGTCCGAGTGGCTGCGGGAAATCCACGCTCCTCCGTCTCGTCGCCGACCTCGATGTCCCGACGAGCGGCGTTATCGCCGTGGGCGGCGAGCCGCCCGCATCCGCGCGAAGGCACAGGCTCTTCGGGGTCGTCTTCCAGGATCCGGTCCTGCTTCCGTGGCTCGACGTTCTCGCGAACGTGAGTCTCCCGCTCGAAGTCGCGCGCGGCGACGCCTTGGACCAAGCGGCACCTGCCGCGCTGCTCGACCTGGTCGGGCTCGGCCGCTTCGCGCACGCTCGCACCTGGCAGCTCTCGGGCGGCATGCGCCAGCGCGCGGCGATCGCTCGCGCTCTCGTGCTCCGCCCGCGGATCCTTTTGCTCGACGAGCCCTTCGGCGCGCTCGACGAGATCACGCGTCAGCGCATGAACGTCGAGCTCCTGCGCATCTGGAGCCAGCGCCCGACGGCCGCGCTCATGGTGACCCACAGCATCGGCGAGGCGGTCTTCCTCGCGGATCGCGTGCTCGTCATGAGCCCGCAGCCGGGGCGGATCGCCGCTGAGGAAGCGGTGCCCTTGCCGCGGCCACGAACATTCGAGACCCTCGCCTCGCCGGACTTTCTTGGCTGCGTATCGCGCGTGACGAAGCTCTTACTGACAGCCGTAGAGGAGCGCCGGCCGTGAAAGAGCGAAGAGATTGGGTCTGGAGCGTCATCGCGATCGCCGCGGTCGTCCTGCTGTGGGAGCTCGCTGAGCGGCTCGTCGCTGCCCGCTTTCCGATCGTACCCGCGCCTTCCGCGATCGCAGCGGCCATCTTTCGATTCGCGACCCCGATCTGGCTCAACCTCCAGCTCACGCTCGTCGAGTCGGTCATCGGCCTGGTCGCCGGGAGCGTCCTCGGCGTCGCCCTGGCCATGCTGTTCGTCGCCGTGCCACGCGCGGAACGATCTCTCTACAACCTCGTCATCACGGTTCACAGCATCCCGCTCGTGGCGGTCGCCCCGCTTCTCCTCATCTGGTTCGGCGTCGGCATCACGGCCCCGACGATCGTCGCCGGCCTCGCGTGCTTCTTCCCGATGGCGGTGAACGCCACGCGTGGTCTCCGCGCCGCGAGCTCAAGCGCGCTCGATCTCATGCGTGCCCTGGACGCGACTCCGTGGCAGACCTTCGTTCGCGTCCGTCTCCCGGCGAGCCTTCCCTATCTGATCGCCGCGTTGAAGCTTGGAGCGCCCGCCGCGGTCCTTGGCGCGACGGTCGGCGAATGGCTCGGCACGGCCGGGATCGGCTATCTGCTCTTCTCGAGCATGGTCAACTTCCAGATCGAGCTGCTCTGGGCGACGATGGTCA
>VBDX01000172.1 GCA_005881885.1 Chloroflexota bacterium | reverse complement strand
CGCGAGATCGTGGACGCGGAAGGATTCGAGCCGATCGACCGGCCCGACGCGAAGGTCACTCAACTCGAGGAAGGCAAACCGCTTCGCTACACCGCGACGGTCGTCGTCCGACCCGAGGTCGCGCTCGGGGACTACCTCGCGCACGGTGCCGCGGTCGCTCCCGAGCCGCCGGGGGAGGACGCTGTGGATCGGACCATAGCCGCGATGCGGGAAAGCCACGCCCAGCTGCGGCCGGTCGAGCGCCCCGCCCAGAGCGGCGACATCCTGACGGTCGACATCGATGCGTCCCTCCCCGGCAAGACGCTGCCGCCGTTCGCCCGGAACGCGCACATCGAGGCGGGGAAGGACCTCGGCATCAGCGGCCTCGGCGAGGCGCTCGTCGGCATGAGGACGGGCGAGGAGAAGAAGGTCGACCTTACGTTCCCCGACGACGCAAGCGAGGGTGAGCTCACCGGGAAGACCGGCACGTTCAGCATCCGGCCGTCGCAGGTCGCAGAAAAAGTCCTTCCGGCACTCGACGACGAGTTCGCGAAGACGGTCGGCGTGGCCGATCTCGCCGGCCTGCGCAAGGCGGTGCGGAACGAGCTCGCGCACGCCGCCTTCCACGAAGCGCGCGACGACGCCGCGGAGCGCGCGGTGGAACACGCGCTCACGACCTCGCAGGTCGAGATCCCCGAGGTCCTCGTCGAAGACGAGCTCGATCACCTGGTCGCGGATCTCAAGGCACGCGTGAAGGAAGAAGGCATCACTTTCGAGAAATTCCTCCTGCAGGCGCGCAAGACCGAGGACGAGATCCGCAAGGAGTGGCGGCCGATCGCGGAACGGCGCGCCAAATCGCTCCTCGTGCTCGACGCGATCGCGCGCAAAGAAGGTGTGACCGTCAGCGGTGAGGAGCTGGCGGCCTCCGCGGCGGCGACCCCGCTCGCGCAGGTCGATCCGCAGGCCCTTCGCTCGCCGGCCGTGCTCGCTTCGCTGGCGCGCTCGATCCGCAACCGCAAGACCGTCGACAAGCTCGTCGGCCTCGACTCTCCCGACGCCGAACGCGAGGCGATCAAGAGGGCCGGCGGGGAGGTCGAGGAGGAGCCGAAGAAGCCCGAGATCATCGTGCCGGAGACGAGCGACGCGACCAACGAAGGTCGCGAGGCGATCAGGGCGCTGCTCGAGAAGAAGTGAACACCGCCGCACGGCCGTGCCGTGCGGCTCTCACCAAGGGGCTACGCCAGGTACCTCCGGAACCACTCGATCGTGGCGACCCAGGCCTTCTGCGCCTGCACCGCGTTGTAGCGATCGGCGTTGGTGTCGTTGTGGAAGGCGTGGTTCACCCCGGGATAGACGGTGATCTGGTACGGAACGCCGGCTTTCTTGAGCTGCTCCTCCATCTGCGGTGCTGTGCCGGTGATGCGCGTGTCGAGCTCCGCGTAGACCGCCGAAACGGCGCTCTTCGTCTTGGCGATGTCGGTGTAGTTCGCGGGCTGCGGACCATAGAACGGGACAGCCGCCTTGAGGTCCGCCGCCGCCGCGACCAGGTTCCATACCTCGCCGCCCCCGAAGCAGAATCCGACCACCCCGAGCGAGCCCGATGACTGGCCGCGGACGTATGTCATCGTCGCGTTGTGGTCGGAGAGCTTGTCCGCAACGGAGCGCTTCCCGAGCTCCGCGTTATACGCCGCGCTGTCGGTGAGCTTGTCCGCTCCGCCCGCGCGCGCCACGAGGTCGATGTTGATTGCGACCAGGCCGGCGGTCGCGACCCGACGGACGACGTCGCGGATGTGCTCGGTCTGCCCGCGGTTCTCGTGGATGACGACGACCCCAGGGACTTTCCCGCTCACATTCGGCTTCGCCATGTAGGCCATGAGATTCGCGCCGTCGGCGCCCTTCACTTCGGGCTTCGACACCGTTATCCGGGGATCGCTCTCCTTGACCGTGACGCCGTCAGGCACCGGCGCGGGCGGTGGCGTCGCGTAAGGCTGCGCGACGAGCGCGGCGCTTGCCGTCGGGCTCGCTGCCGCGGTCGGAACGGCTGACGAGGTCGCCGGGCGCGGGCTCAGATCGCAGGCCGCGAGGCTGGTCGAGGCGGCCGCGGCGCTTCCGGCGATGAGCGTGACCCGCCGGATGAGCTCGCGCCTCGAGATGAACCCGTCCCGAAAGTCCTCGACATGCTCTTCGATGAAGTACCGCTGGGTCTCGTTCAGCTGTTCCATCTGTCGTCCTCCCCCGCAGTTTCGTCTGATGTACGTGCCGCGTCGGTTCGCGGTTCAGGGCCGGTCGGCGCTCCGCACGAGCAAAGACCGTACCCGGGCGCGAACCTGCGCAACCGAGAATGGCTTTCGGATGTAATCGGTGACGCCCGCGGCGAACGCGAGGCGCATGTCCTCGTGCCGCGTCCGGCCCGTGAGGATGATCACCGGAGTGGACCGGTAGCGCTCGTTCGTGCGTAGGCGGTGGCAGACCTGGATCCCGTCGAGGCCCGGCATGCCGATGTCGAGGATCAGAAGGTCGTACGACCCGTCGGTGGCCTTCGCCAGCGCGTTCGTACCGTCGAACGCGGAGTCGATCTCGTAGCCGTCGGCGGTGAAGATGGTCTCGAGGACCTGGACGGTCGCGGGATCGTCGTCCGCCACAAGCAGCCGAGCGCGTGTCGGCATGCGCGGAGCGTGCGGCCCCGCGGCGCCCGCCTGGGCCGCGACGTGCTCGCCGAAGCTGAACTCGTCGCCCTCGGCCGCCGCGGTGACCTCAAGCGGCAGACCGGAGGCCAGGGCACGCTCGCGTGCGACGGCGAGCATCGCGTCCACACCCTCATCGTCGCGGGCTGGGTCGTGATGGAACAAAGTGACGCGCCTCGCCTCCGCGGCGAGTGCGATGTCGACGGCGTACTCGACCGTGCTGTGCCCCCATCCGGCCTTCGCGGGATAGTCGGCCGACCAGTACTGTGCGTCGTGCAACACGAGATCGGCATCGCGAAGGAAGTCCGCGTGTCGCGCGTCGCCGGTGTGGGCGAGGAACGCCGGATCGAAGCTGGCTGGCGGTCGATCGGGATGCCAGGGCGGATCGGCGTACGCCTCGTGATCGGTCGCGTAGACGAACGTCGCGCCGCCGGCCGCGATCCGATAGCCCAGGCAGGGAGCGGTGTGATTCAGGAACTGAGTCCGAACGCCGACTCCGTCGACGGCGAACTGGGTCTCCCCGACCTCGACGAAATCGATTCGGGCGGGAAACTCCTCGAGTGGCATCGGGAAGTACGCGTAGTCCATCTGACCGCCGACGGCCCGCGGGAAGGTGCGGTCGATCCCCGCCGGGCCATACACGGTCAGGTGGCTTCCGGGCACGAACGCCGGAAGAAAGAACGGCAGGCCCTGGATGTGGTCGGTGTGGGTGTGGCTGACAAAGAGGTGGGCCCGGACCGCCTCCCCGCTTTCAGCGAGCGCGCTCCCAAGCTTTCGCGCCCCGGTGCCGCAGTCGAAGATCAGGAGGGTGCCGGCGTCGGTCCGGACCTCGACACAGGGGGTGTTCCCGCCGTAGCGCGCGGTCTCGGGACCCGCGGCGGCGATCGA
>VBDX01000022.1 GCA_005881885.1 Chloroflexota bacterium | reverse complement strand
CCATAGGTGACGCGCAAGGTCCGATGCGAGTGAAGAGTGTCAGCGGCGACGTCGAGGTCACCGACTATGTCGGGATCCTCGAGGGCAGCGCAGTGAGCGGTGACGTCAGCATCCGTGGGCGCGTTCGGAGCTGCGAGCTGCATACAGTCAGCGGGGACATCTCCGTCGACCTGGATCCCGATCCCTCCGGCCGCGAGAGCCGGCTCAAGACGATCAGCGGCGACGTGGAGATCGGGCTGATCGCCGCCTCATGCACCTGCGACTACCACACGGCGAGTGGCGATCTCGAGTGCGACGAGCCGGCGCGGATCATCCGCGAGGGCCGGAAGGATCGGATGGTGATCATCGGAGAGGGCGCCGGGCGCCTGCACGTCAAGACGGTCAGCGGCGATCTGACGATCAAGCCTGCCTCGTCTTCGCTTGCTGAGGAGCCCACGGCGGCCCGCGCGTCGGCTGCGCGTGACTCCGAGGCGGAGTCCCAGACGGAAGCCGACCCCGAACGGACGACCCCGATGACACCGCCGGCCTCGGCCAGAGTTCGGGACCTTCTTGAGCGCCTGGCCCGCGGGGAGGTCACCGTCGACGAGGCAGCGGCCAAGCTCGACGAAGCTCGCGGGGCTCCCTAAGTGCCGAGCGAAGAAGGCAAGCAGATCCTTCGGCTGCTGGCTGAAGGCAAGATCGACGTGGAGCAGGCGTATCGCCTCCTGCGCGCACTTGGTGATGTCGACGAGCGCGCGCCGCGCCCACCGCGCGAGCCTTCACCGCCTCCAGGTCCTCCCGGCGCGCGGGGCCGGATCCTCCGAATTCGTGTGACCGAGGACGGCGAGCAGAAGGTCAACGTCGCGATCCCGCTCGCCATCGCGCGCATCGGAAAGATGAAGCTCGCGTCGAGCGGCCTCGTGCGCGGGCATCTCGGGAAATTCGGGATCGACCTCGACGAGCTTCTCAAGAGCGTCGACTTTCCGGGCAAGATCGTGGACATCGCCGACGACGAGGACCGTGTAGAGATCTACGTCGAATGACCGCTCCGGCGGTCGAGACGAAGGACCTTGTCAAGGTCTTCGAGCGCGGCAGACGCACGATCTGGCAGCGGCTCCGGCGCGAGCCGGACCGGCGCGAGCGCTTCAGCGCCGTCGATGGGATCGACTTGCGGGTCGAGACCGGCGAGATCTTTGGCCTCCTCGGGCCCAACGGAGCCGGCAAGACGACCACCATGAAGATGCTGGCGACGCTCCTCATCCCGACGAGTGGCAGCATCCGCGTCCTCGGCATCGATCCGCTGGAGCGGCCGCGCGACGTTCGCGCGCGGCTCGGCGCGATGCTCTCCGGCGAGCGGAGCCTTTACTGGAAGCTGACCGCTCGCGAGAACCTCGAGTACTTCGCGGCGCTGTACCACGTTTCGCCGAACCAGACACGCGCGCGGATCGAGCGTGCACTGGCGGCGGTCAACCTCTCTGATCGTGCGGACGACTACGTAGAACGCTATTCGACCGGTATGCGGCAGCGCCTCGCGCTCGCGCGGGCGCTCTTGCCTGACCCGCCGCTGGTGATCCTCGATGAGCCCACCGTCGGCCTCGATCCGCAGGCCTCGCGCGACCTGCGTGACCGCGTGCGCGAGCTTCGAGCACAGGGACGGACCGTGCTTCTGACGACGCATTACATGGAAGAGGCTGACCAGCTCTGCGACCGCGTCGCGATCATCGACCACGGACGGATCGTCGCGCTGGACACCCCTGCCGCCCTGAAGCGGACGATCCGTGCCGAGGAGGTCGTGCATCTCGAGCTCGGCATCGACGGCGACGACCGCACTGTTCTCGAGCACCTCGGCCGCATGGCGACGGTCGCGCGCAGCGAGCGGACGAATGGCACGCTCGCGGTCACGGCGCACTGCGCGTCGGCACGTGACTTCGTACCGGCCGCCTTCGATGCCGCACGCTCCGCCGGCGCGACCATACGCCATGTCGAGGTCGTCCCGGTGACCCTCGAAGACGTCTTCCTCTCGCTCACCGGCCGCGCCCTTCGGGAATGACCCTACTGGTGGCGGATCTTCGTGCCTTCGTGGCCGCGGTCCGCAAGGAATTGCGGCAGGTTCGTCGATACCCGACGCTCCTCCTGAGCATCCTGTTCTGGCCGGTCCTCCTCCCGACGGCATGGGTGCTGATGGGTCGCGCATATTCCGGCAACGACCCTCAGGCGCTCGAGGCATTCGCGCAGCGCGCGGGCAGTCCGCAGGTCGCCGGTTTCGTCTTCGTGGGCTACGCGATGTACATGTGGCTCTCGACGCTCCTTTGGGGACCGGGGACGGCGCTGCGAACGGAACAGGTCCGCGGCTCGCTCGAGGCCGTCTTTTTGACTCCGGCGTCGCGCCTCGTTCCACTCTTCGGTCCGGGCGCCGCCAACATCCTCCCAGCCTCGTTGAACTTCGTCGTGATGGGAGTGGCGCTTTGGCTCCTCTTCGGATTCGTGCCTACGTTTCAGGCCACCCTGTGGACGCTCGTCATCATCGTGCTCGGCGTCCCGGCGATGTACGCGATCGGCGCCCTCTTCGCCGCCTCGGTGCTGCGCTTCGGCGAGGTCGGCCCGGTCGTCCAGCTTGTACGCGGGATCTTCGTGCTCGCCTGCGGCATCACGTTCCCGGTCGCGATGCTGCCAGGGTGGGCGCAGGTCTCGGCGTGGCTCCTTCCGCCGACGTACATCGTCGAGGACATCAGGAGGGTGCTGCTCCAGGGCGCCGGACCGGCCGATGTCACCGAACACGTCATCCTCGTCCTTGCTATGGCGGTGATCACGGCCGCCGCCGCAGCGATGGTCTTCAGGGCCCTCGAGACGTCAGCCCGCCGGACCGGGATGCTGAGCCGCTTTTGATCGGAGACGTCCGCGCGGCGCTCGCCATCGCGCGCAAGGACATCCGAAACTTGTCGCGTTACCGGATCGCGGTCGCGTCGATGGCTTTCACCCCGCTCTATCAGTTCGTCATCCCCGCGTTCCTGTTCGGTGCGGCCTTCGCCGTGAACGGACGGGCGACGGGCCTCACCGCCACGCTCGGCACGGACGACCTCACGGGATTCATCTTCCTGGGCGGCGTGGTCGCCGGGATCGTGTCGACGGCTTTTTGGGGGATGGCGATGTCGATCCGAAACGAGATGGACATGGGTACCCTCGAGCCGTCCTGGCTCACGCCGACAAGCCACGAGATGTTCGTGATCGGCCGCGCCATCGGCGGGATGCTCTTCCTGATCCTCACCCAGGCGGCCCTCTTCCTCTTCGGCATCCTGTTCATGGGTCTGCGCCTGCGTCCGGAGATGCTCCTCGCGCTGCCGGCGGTGCTTCTGGCGCTCCTGTCGATGGTCGGCATCGCGTACCTTCTCGCGGGGATCGTCTTGCTCATCCGCGAGGCGAACTTCTTCATCGACACGGCCAACTTCCTCTTCGTCACCATCTCGGGTGTGTCGTTCCCGGTCACATTGCTACCCGGCGTCCTGCAACCCATAGCGCTCGCGCTTCCGACGACCTACGCGGTCGACATCCTGCGCGTGCAGGCGCTCGGAGCGCGGCCGCTGTTCGGAGTAGGGATCGAATACGGCTTGCTCGTGGCCGGGACGGCCATCGCCTATCCGCTCGGCCGATGGGCGTTCGCCCGGGCCGAGCGGACCATGCGGCGCCGGGGAATGCTCTCCCAGTACTAGATCAATCTCTGGCCACGCCAGAGACGCGCTCAGGGCTGGTGGACTCGCTCCTCGCGGCAAAGCCGCTCGTCGCTCGGCTTTGTCTCTATCAATCTCTGGCTACGCCAGGAGATGCGCTCAGGGCTGGTGGACTCGCTCCTCGCCCGTTCTTGGCCGCTCTGAACTAGTCTTTCCGCCGGTGCGGATCATCTGGCGCGCACTGATCAACGCCGTCGCGATCGTCGTCGCGGCGTACGTAGTGAACGGCTTCCTAGGCTCGAGCGTGATCACCTGGGGGAACGCCGCCTACGGCTACGGCGAGGCCGACAAGTGGATCTCGCTCCTTCTCGCCGGCCTGGTCCTCGGGATCGTCAACGCCTTCGTGCGGCCGATCATCTCGCTCATCGCGATGCCGATCACGTGCCTCACACTCGGGCTCTTCCACTTCGTGATCAGTGCGCTGATGCTGTTGCTCGTCTCGGCGATACCGCCGATCGGGTTCCACGTCGAAGGCTTCGTCGCGGCCTTCCTCGCGGCGATCGTGATGGCCGTCGTCGGCCTCGTCCTCTCGTGGATCCTCCCCGACTGACCCGAGCGGGTCAGCCGGACTTCGTCGTCGTCACAGGGCTCTCCGGCTCAGGCAAGTCTCAGGCGGTGAAAGTCCTAGAGGACCTCGGCTACTACATGCTCGACAATCTCCCGCCGGCGCTCATGGCGACAGCGCTCGACGTCTCCCGCAAGGGAGGCAAGGACAAGGTCGCGTTCGTGATCGACGCGCGCAGTGGCCCCCTCTTCGCCGACGCCAAGAAAGAGCTCGATGCGATGGAACGGGCCGGGACCAACGTGCATCTTCTGTTTTTCGACGCTTCCGACGATGTGCTCCTCCGCCGGTACAGCGAGACACGGCACCGGCATCCGGTCGGCGCTCCGGGCGGCGTGCAGCCCTCCATCGACGAGGAGCGCCGCCTGCTGGTCGACCTGCGCGCCCGTGCCGACAAGGTGATCGACACCACGCACCTTTCGGTCAAAGACCTGCGCGACACGCTCTTCTCGCTCTACGGCGCTCAAAAGACGGGGATGCTCGTGCACGTCGCGAGCTTCGGATACAAGTACGGCCTCCCGCCCGCGGCCGATCTGGTCTTCGACGTGCGTTTCATGGAGAACCCCTTCTATATCCCGGAGCTGCGCGATCTCACCGGCCGCGACCAGGCGGTGCGCGACTACGTGCTCGGGCACCCCGCGACGAAGGAGTTCCTCGGTCACGTCGTGCCGTTCCTTCGCTTCGCGCTGCCTCGCTACGAGGCGGAGAAGAAGGCGCGCTTGAGCGTCGCCTTCGGCTGCACCGGCGGACGCCATCGCTCGGTGGTCATCGCCGACGAGGTCGCGCGCGCGACGCGCGAGTTCTGGCCAGGCGAGATCGATGTCGAGCATCGCGACGTCGATCGGCCCGAGATGCGCACCTAGTGCGCGAACGTCTCGTGGTCGGCAACTGGAAGATGAATCCACCGAACATCGCTGATGCGGTCGAGCTCGCCCGCGCGGTCGCCGCGCGCCCGCACGGCGGCGTGGTCGTCGGTGTGGCGCCGCCGACCATCGCCCTCGCCGCGGTGGCCGACGCTCTCCGCGGCCGGGACATCGCCGTCTACGCGCAGGACGTGCACTGGGAGGAGCGCGGCGCGTTCACCAGCCAGATCGCCGCCTCGATGCTCCGCGGGCTTGCGACCGGGACGATCGTCGGCCACTCTGAGGTCAGGCGAGACCAGTGCGACGACGATGCCCGCGTCGCGAAGAAGCTCGCACGCGTGGCGGAGTCCGGCCTTCGTCCGCTGCTCTGCGTCGGCGAGAGCGCTGCCGAGCACGGCGCGGGCGACGCGACCGCCGTCGTCGCCCGCCAGATCGAGCTCGACCTTGCGGGTGCCTCGCGCCGGGGACTCGAGCGTCTTGTTGTGGCATACGAGCCGATCTGGGCGATCGGCACGGGCAACCCTGCGACTGCTGATCACGCTTCCGCCGCGGCCCGCGCCGTCCGCGCGGCTCTGAAGCGAGCAGGCCTCGATGCCGACATCGTCCCCGTCCTCTACGGGGGAAGTGTGAGTGCGAGGTCGGTGGCCGAGTTCGCCAAAGCCGACGGGATCGATGGCGCGCTCGTTGGCGGCGCTTCGCTCGACCCGGACGAGTTCGCCGCGATCGTGCGCGCGTTCGGTTGATCCAGGCAGCGCGGGGGTCGGGGGGTAGCGCCCCCCGCCTGTATCGACCGGTCGTGCTCTGCGTGCTGGACGGGTGGGGCATCGCTCCGGACTCGCCCGCAAACGCCGTCACTCGTGCGAACACGCCGCGGCTTCGCACACTTTGGGAGACCTACCCGCATGGGACGATGCGCGCGAGCGGCCGTGACGTCGGGCTGCCCGATGGCGTCATGGGGAACAGCGAGGTCGGCCATCTGACGATGGGTGCCGGCTACGTCGAGTACCAGGATCTGGTCCGGATCAACGACGCGATCGACGACGGCTCGTTCTTCAGCAATCCGGCGCTCCGCGCCGCCTGCGCGGCCGCGCGAGGGCATGGCACGCTCCACCTCATGGGGCTCATCTCGACCGGCGGTGTGCACGCGGACATGAAGCATCTCGAGGCGCTCGTTCAGATGGCCGCGCGCGAGAGCGTCGCCGAAGTCGTGGCCCACGCTTTCCTGGACGGTCGCGATATGCCGCCGCGGAGCGCGCTGGAGCTGCTTCCGCGGATCCCGTGTCGCATCGCGACGGTCCAGGGGCGCTACTACGCCATGGATCGCGACAAGCGCTGGGACCGGATCGAGCGCGCCTATGACGCGATCGTCAACGCCGATGCTCCTCGCGTCGCTCGGGCCGAGGACGCCGTTCGCGAGTGCTACGCCAATCCCGAGTGCCGGGACGAGCTGCTGACCCCACATGTGGTCGGGGACGGCGCACGCATTCTGGACGGCGACGCCGTGGTGTTCTTCAACTTCCGCCCGGATCGCGCGCGCGAGCTCACCTGGGCTCTCTTGCAGCCGGGCTTCAGCGGCTTCGCGCGGGCGCGTGTCCCGCGCGATCTCACGTTCATTTCGATGACGGACTACAAGGTGGATCTGCCCGGCGTGCTGATCGCGTTCCCGCATCAGGAGGTGATCCCGATGACGCAGATCCTCTCCGATGCCGGACTGACGCAATTTCATGCCGCGGAGACCGAGAAGTACGCGCACGTCACGTACTTCTTCAACGGCGGGCGCGAACCACCCTTCCCCGGCGAGGATCGCGAGCTCGTGCCGTCGCAGAAGGTCGCGACGTACGACCAGCGGCCGGAGATGAGCGCTGCCGGTGTGGCCGGCGCGCTGGTCAGGGCCGTGCGGAGCGGGAAGTACGACTTCGCGATCGTGAATCTCGCAAACCCGGACATGGTCGGCCACACGGGCGACTTCGCGGCCACGGTGAAGGCGATGGAAGCGACGGATGGCGCCGTCGGCGAGATTGTCGATGCCACGCTCGCCGCGGGTGGTTGCGTCCTCCTCACCGCCGATCACGGCAACGCGGAGGAGATGGCCTTTCCGGACGGTGGCCCGAACACGCAGCACAGCACCAACCCCGTCCCCGTGATCTTCATCGCGAAGGACGCCGCGGCGAAGTTCGCGATGCGCGACGGCGCGCTCGCCGACGTCGCCCCGACGCTCCTCGAGCTCCTCGGACTTCCGATTCCGGGACGCATGACCGGACGGCCACTGCTCGCGCGGCGCGCCGCCTGATGCGGTCCCGCGCGACGCTCGCGTGGGGCTCGTATGTTCTGATCGCCGGTGCGCTCGCCGCGTACGCGGTGATCGCGTGGCTCGCCGCTCTCATCGCGCGCGCGCCCGTGCTCTATGGGGAAGGTGCGGTCGCGAACGCGGCGCGCCTGGCGCGCGACGGCGTGGCGTACTTGGACGTCGATCCGCAGCGTTTCGTCGCCGCGAACTATCCGCCGTTGTACCTGCACGTGGCGTCGATCGGCGACGCGTTCGTGACCGGCAGGATCGTGAGCATCCTTGGAACCCTCGCGGTTGCGGCGATGGTGTTCCTGTCCGCGCAGCCCGCCGGCCGGCTCGCGGCGGCAGCGCTTGCGACGGGCTGGCTCGCGCTGGCTCCGGTGATGGTGTGGGGACCGGCGGTGAAGCCCGACCTCCTCGCGTTGGTGTTGACGGCGGGGGGCGTGGTGACGCTCGATCGACGCCGGGACCTCGCCGCGGTCGCGGGCTTCGCGCTCATCTTCGCGGGCTTCGCCAAACCGACCGCGTTCCTCCCCGCGCTGGCTCTCGCGGCCTGGCTCGCGCGCGCCGACCGCGCCGCGCTCGCTCGATTTGTGTTCGGCGCGGCGGTCGCGACCATCGCCGCGGCCGTGACCGTGTACCTGGACTCGGTGCCTGACGTCTGGCGGCATGTCGTCACCTGGAACGCGCTTTCGTGGTCGTTCGAGCAGTGGCTGCCGCTCGTCTTGCTTGCGTTGATCATCCTGGGCGTGCCTGCGTCGATCGCGGTGCTCGCCGGAGGAGCGCGCGGCGCGCGGGGCGCGTATGTCGTCGGGGCGCTCGGGATCCTCATCGCGGGCGGGCGCGAGGGCGCGACGATCAACTACCTGCTCGATCTGACGGTCGCGATCATGCTCTCGATCGCTGCGACCGCGCCGAGGCTCCGCACGCGGGCGCTCCTCCCACTCGCCTTGCTGGCGCAGCTCGTGGTCGGGACCCTCGTGCTCGACCCGCTTCGAGTGGTGCCCGGCCGTGTCCCGACCACCGGTGCGTGGTCGGATCCGCTTCCTCGCGGCGCCGAGATCGCCTTTAGCGTAGATGCACGCTACCTGGTGGAGGACGCCGGACTACTCGCCAAGACCGGGATCTCGCCGGTCGTCGATGACCTTTTCCTTTGGTCGCGTCTCGTCGAACGCGGGATCATCGACGCGGATCCGATCGTCAGCCAAGTCCGCGACGGCCGGATCGGCGCCGTTATCGCCGAGGTCGATCTTGAGCACCTCGCTGCGGCTCCCGCGTTCAAGCGCCAGCGCTGGGCGGGGACACTCGTGCGTGCGGTGCTGGACCGTTACCGGCTGGCAAATCACGTTGGCCAGCTCTGGATCTATGAGCCTCGCTGACCGCTAGACTTTCATTCGATGGATCCACTCCAGATCAGCCAGCTCATCATCGCCATCGCGGTCGCGACCTCGATCCTGCTTCAGGCCCGCGGCACCGGTCTCTCCTCCACGTTCGGTGGCGAGTCGACCGCGTACCGCAGCCGCCGGGGGCTCGAGCGCACGCTCTTCCGCCTGACGGTCATCCTCATCGTCCTGTTCGTGGCCATTTCGCTGTGGGGCGCGAAGGCTGCCACCGGGTAGGTGACCGGTCGCGACAAGGTCGTCGTCGTCGCCCTCGTTGGGCTGCTCGTCCTGGCGAGCCTCGCCGCCATCATCGCGGAACAGAACCCGTCCGCGGGCGGTCCGGCATATGGCGGCACCTATGTCGAGGGCGTTGCTGGCGTGCCGCAGTACCTCAATCCGGTCATCGCGGCGACCGATGTCGACGAGGACGTAGTCCGGCTCGCGTTCAGCGGACTCACGCGGTACGACCAGAACGGGGCGATCGTGCCGGATCTCGCGGCTGGGTTCCGCACCGAGAGCAACGGCCGCGTGTGGACGTTCGAGATCCGCGACGACGCGAGATGGCAGGACGGGCAGCCCGTCACCGCTGACGATGTCGTCTACACGGTCAAGCTGCTTCAGGACCGGGGCTACGTCGGACCATACAGCGACGCGTTCCGCGGCGTGACGGTCGAGCGCCTCGATGAGCGCGGGGTTCGGTTCACGCTGCCCGACGTGTACGGGCCGTTCGCCCAAAGCACGACGGTCCCGCTTCTGCCGGCGCACCTTCTCGGCAACGTCCCCTACGCGGAGCTCGCGCGGCAGACCTTCAACGTGCGTCCGATCGGCACCGGACCTTTTCGCGTGATCGACATCGACAGCCGTCAGGTCGTCCTCACCCGGAACGACGACTTCTACCGTACCCGGCCGGATCGGGCTCGGCCGTATCTCGATCGCGTGATCCTCCGCTTCTATCCGGACACGAGCGAAGCGCTGCTCGCGCTCTCACGCGGGGAGCTGGACGGGGTCGCAGGCCTCTCGAACCCGGACGGCGAGCGTGCGCGCACCTTGAAGAACGTCGTCCTCTACAGCCTGCCGACCGACAACTTCGTGGCGCTTTTCCTGAACGTGCGGCCCGAGAAGACGGTCTTCCGTGATCGTGCCGTACGGCAGGCCGTCGCGACGGCGATCGATCGCGGTCGGGTACTGCAGCAAGCCGCGGACGGCCGTGGCACCGTGGCGGACGAGTTCGTGCCTTCCACCTCCTGGGCGTACGTCAAGGACGTGACGCGCTACATGTACTCGGTCGAGGACGCGAAGGCGCTTCTTGACGGCGCCGACTGGAAGGATCACGACGGCGACGGAGTCCGCGATAAAGGCGGGCAGAAGCTTGCGTTCACGATCGCCACGTCGGACGAGCCGGCGCGCACGACGGCGGCCGGATCGATCCAGAAAGACCTGAAAGCCGTTGGGATAAACGTGGACGTCCGGACGATGCCGTTCGGGGAGCTCGTCGATTCGGCCGCGCGTCAGCGGACATTCGATGCGCTGCTCGTGGAGATTGCCGTGTCCGGCGACCCGGATCCGTACTCCTTCTTCCACTCGACCGAGGTGAGCGATCCCGGGCACAACTTCTCCGGCTATTCAACGCTGCCGATCGATCGGAACCTCGAGGCCGCGCGGCGCACATTCGATGAAGCGGCGCGCCGTGAGCTGTACGCGCCGGTGTTCCAGGCGATCTCGAACGAGGTGCCGGTGGTGTACCTGTACTTCAGCGACTACCTCTACGCGCAGAGCCGCCAGGTGCAGGGTCTGCGGATCGCGCCGCTCACCGATCCCCGCGAGAGGTTCTGGAACGTCGAGGACTGGTACGTGCGGACCGCGCCTCGCAGATGACAGCGCTGTCGTCACTTTTGACGACAGGGGTGAAACATTTAGGCGTCTTCCCTCGCACGCGTGCGCGTGCGTAGATGCGCGTGTGCAAAGGGTCCAAAAGGCACGGGCGAAGCGTTACCAGCGGCATGTCAGCTTGGACGAAGACAAACGGGTACGCGGTTATCGAACTCTCCCGCTGGAGTGGTCGTCGACGATGGCGTACGTCGTCGGACTGCTCGCGACGGACGGCTGCCTTTCGAAAGACCGTCGGCACATCATTCTTACGTCTTGCGATCGCCAGCTGGTCCAAACCTACCTTGAGTGCCTCGGCCGGCCAATCAGGTGGACCGTCGTTCGGAAGCGCCGCCGTAAGCCTGCCTACTACGCGCAGTTCTCCGACGTGGCTTTCTACGACTGGCTTCTGTCGATTGGACTCACGCCAAAGAAGAGCCTGACGCTTGGCGCGATCGATGTCCCTGACTGCTACCTTGTCCCACTCGCTCGTGGTCTGCTCGATGGAGATGGGTCTATCAGCGTCTTCCGTGACAGGCCGACACGTTTGAAATACCCGGACTACATCTACGAGCGGCTCTGGGTCTTCTTTCTGTCGGCCAGCCGATTTCACATCGACTGGCTACGTGATCGCTTGAGAACAACGACCGGGCTTCATGGCTATGTCGAGCGGATTGTTCGCAAGAAGAGGCGCGACCTTTTTCGCTTGAAGTATGGAAAACGGGAGTCGATCATCTTGCTCCGGCTGCTATACGCAGACCCGGGCGCGCCTTCTCTGGAGCGGAAGCGGATGATTTGGAACGAATACGCCCTGAAAAGTATCGGTGCGGGAGGAGGGAGTTGAACCCTCACGCCCTTACGGGCATATGCCCCTGAAGCATACGCGGCTGCCGGTTACGCCACTCCCGCCTGATCCATCAATTCTACAGAGAAGCATCGGTCCCGGCGACTGCATACCATCGGCCCGATGCGGCGAACTGCCGATGTCGTCATTGTCGGTGGCGGCATCATCGGTGCCTCGATCGCGTACCACCTCACGAAGAAGGGCGTTCGCGACGTCCTCGTGCTCGAGCGTGACCGTCTCGGGTCCGGATCCACGGGAAAGAATGCCGGCGGCATCCGTCTGCAGTTCTCGAGCGAGATCAATGTCCGCCTCTCGCAGCGCTCACTTCCGCACATCGAGCGATTCGCCGATGAGATCGGCGCCGATCCGCACTTCCATCAGGTCGGCTATCTCTTCCTGATCACCGAAGAGCGCGACGTGGCGCCGTTCGAGCGCTCGCTCGCGATGTGGTCGAAGCTTGGCGTTCCCGCACGCCGGATCACCGCCGCGGAGGCGAAGGCGCTCTTTCCGCATGCGCGCACCGACGACGTTCGGTTCGGGACCTTCTGTGCGAAGGATGGTTACGCCGACCCGACGAGCATGATGAACGGGTACGTCGCGCGCGCTCGCGAAGCCGGCGCGACGTTCGTCGAAGGAGCTCAGGTCACGGAGATCACCTGCGGCAACGGCCGCGTCGCCGGCGTCCGTTCGAGTGCCGGAGATGTCGCGGCTCCGACGATCGTCGACGCGGCCGGGCCTTGGGCCGCGCTCGTGGCCAAGCTGGCGAAGGTCGATCTACCGATCAGCCCGCTGCGCCGCCACATCTTCGTGACGGAGCCCGTGGCCGGGCTCGATGAGGACTTCCCGCTCACCATCGAGTTCGCGACCGGCCTCTATGCGCACCGTGAGTCCGGCGGAGTACTCCTCGGCATGGCCGATCCGAACGAGAAGCCCGGCTTCGACGACGGTGTGAATTGGGACTTCATGCCCACGGTCGTCGAGCGCGCGCTCTCGCGGTTCCCGATCCTCGAACGGACTTCGATCAAGACCGGTTGGGCGGGCCTCTACGAGGACACGCCGGACAAACATCCGATCCTCGGGAAAGTCGACGGCGTCGAGGGCTTCATCTGTGCCGCTGGCTTCTCGGGCCACGGCGTGATGCATGCGCCCGCGACCGGCGAGCTCCTCGCGGAGCTGATCGTGGATGGCCGAACATCGCTCGATATCAACGCGCTCCGCGCGTCGCGCTTCGGCGCGGGGGAGCTCGTCCGGGAGCACAACGTGATATGAACGCCGCGTTCCTTCTGCTGCTCCTCGATCTCGCGCTGGTCGCAGGCGCCGCGATCTTCCTGCTCCTCGTCGTCCTGCAGCGCGGACGGCTCGGCACGAACCTTGGCCTCGCGTTGCTCCTTATGGTCCTCGCCGCGACCGTCTGGTACACCGCTGTCCGAACGCCGCCGCCGCTTCCCTGAGTACCATCGCCATCGGTGTTCACCCGTGATGAGATCCGGCTGACGACGCTCTCCACCTGCGCGGGCTGAGGGGCCAAGCTGGGCCCAGGCCCGCTGGCGCAGGTGCTGCGTCCGATGCGCGAACAACGAAGTCCTGCGGAGCTGCTCGTCGGTCTCGAGGTGGCCGATGACGCGGCCGTATACCTGGTCGCGCCCGAGATCGCGATCGTCGAAACCCTGGACTTCTTCCCGCCGATCGTCGACGACGCCTATGCGTCCGGAGCGATCGGTGCGGCGAACGCGATGTCAGACGTGTACGCGATGGGCGGCGAGGTGATGTTCGCGCTCAACATCGCCGCGTGGCCCGAAGACGCGCCGCTTTCGCAGCTCGAACGTATCTTCCAGGGCGCGATCGACAAGGTCGCCGAGGCGGGGGGTGTCGTCGCCGGCGGTCACACCGTGATCGATCGGGAACCGAAGTACGGGCTCGCCGTTACCGGTCTCGTGCATCCCGAGCGGATCCTGCTGAAATCGCGCCTTCGCGCAGGGGACGCGCTCTGGCTCACCAAGCCGATCGGGACGGGCGTCCTCACGACCGCCCACAAGAACGGAGCGCTCGATGCGGCGGATCTCGCGTCCGCCATCGCATCGATGGTGTCGTTGAACCGGCGGGCCGCCCGCGCGGCGGTCGATTCGGAGCTGCACGCGGCGACCGACATCACCGGCTTCGGCCTTGCCGGCCACGCGCACGAGATGGCGGACCAGTCGGCCGTCGCCATACGGATTCACGCGGATGCTGTGCCCCTGCTCCCTGCGGCGCGCCAGCAGGCCGAGACCGGGATCAGCTTCGGAGGGCTCGAACGCAATCGGGCGTACTTCGATGACGGTGCCAAGGTGAGATTCGACCGAGTCGACGATCTGACGCACACGCTGCTCCTCGACCCTCAGACGTCCGGCGGCCTGCTGGTCGGTGTCCCCCGCGCTCACGCTGACGCGTGGCAGCGCGCGATGAAGACACACGACGTGCGCGCTACGGAGATCGGTGAGGTCATCGCGGGCAGCGGCGTGACCGTCGTTCGTTGAGTTCGACGGCGGAGGTCGCGGAAGAGCAAGCGGAGGCACCACTCAGGCCGAGCGCCCGGGCCGCGGAGCTCGCCGCGCTCCATCCGCAGCGCGCCACGCTCGAGCTCGCGTGGCCGGGGATCGTCGAGAACGTCATCGCCGCGGCCGGGCAGGCGACGGTCTTCGCGTTCGTTGGGCATCTCGGCGCCACCGCGACGGCGGCGGTCGGCGCGTCCCTGCAATTCCTTTTCCTGATGTTCCCGGTCTGGCGCTCGCTCGCGATCGGGACGATGGCGCACGTCAGCCGGCGGATGGGAGAGGGTCGCGCGCGCACGGCGGCAGACGTGGCTCGCCAATCGATCCTGCTCGGCGCCATCGCGGGGGTCGTCTTCGGTGTCTTCTTCATCGTGTTCGCCTCACCGCTCCTCCGGCTTCTCGGCGCGAACGAAGAGGTCGTCGCGGTCGGAGCACCGATCCTCGCGCTCATGGGCGGCGCGAGCGTGTTCCAGACGGTCTGGTTCATCAGCCTGTCCGCCGTGCGCGCGGCCGGCGACAGCCGCACGCCGATGTGGCTTGCGATCCTGTCGGTGATCCTGACGATCCCGCTTGCCTTCGTTTTCATCGACGTCGTGCGCGTCGGGCCTATCGGTGCTGCGTACGCCATCGTCACGGACAGCGCGGTCATCTGCGGGTTGTCGCTTCTCCTGTTGTGGCGGGGACGCGCGGATCTGAGCATCCGCGGAGGCTCCTGGCACCTTGACCTCGGGCTGATCCGATCGCTCTTCGCGGTGAGCCTGCCGTCTGCTGCGGAGAGCGCGATGTTCAGCGTGGGGATCCTTGCGCTCTCGGGTTTCGCGTTCCGGCTCGGGACGAACCCCTCGGCCGCTCACCAGATCGTGAACCAGGTCGAGAGCTTCTCGTTCCTGCCGTGCATCGGCTTTTCAGGAGCGGCGAGCGCGCTCGTCGGTCAGGCACTCGGGATGGGCGATCCTCGGCGCGCGACGCGCTCGGGTTGGGCCGCCGTGCGGATGGCGATCCTCTGGTCGACGCTCGCCGGGGTCGCGTTCATGGTCTTGCCACAGGCGCTGCTCGGGATCTTCACGAACGACGAGCGGGTCGTCGAGGCCGGCGTCGGCGCGCTGGCGATCGTCGGAGTCGCCCAGCCCGCTCAGGCGGTGATCTTCACGCTCGGTGGCGCGCTGCGCGGGGCGGGGGACACGCGCTTCCCGCTCGTCGCGACGATCGTGAACTGGTTCGTCGTGCGCTTGCCGCTGGCATACGTGCTCGCGTTCCCCGTGGGGCTTGGCCTGGCGGGTGTGTGGGCGGGGATCGCGGCCGATTACTTCGTGCGGGCGGCGCTGCTCGCTTGGCGATTCAACTCGGGAGCGTGGCAGAAAGTGCGCGTGTAACTTGCTTGGTTACGGTGCCCAGGGCGGGACTTGAACCCGCACGCCTTATTCAGGCACGTGCCCCTCGAACACGCGTGTTTACCATTACACCACCTGGGCTCAGAGCACCAATTCTAGCAAACGTTAATAGCGTGGCGCTCCGCATAGTTCAACCAGATCGCGCGCTTTCTTTCGAGGCAGGGCGCGTCGGCAGAGTAGATCAGGGGCAGAAGAACAAGTGAGCTGCGCTTTCCGTAGCGAAGTTCGAAAAACGGATGGCGATTCGGGCGCGGAATCTTCGTTTTCATCTCGGCAAGATTGCCCATCTGCGCGGTAACGCGAAGAAGCCGTGTCTGCAGCCACTCCAAGTGAGGTCGGCTCGCTGACTTGAAGCTTGTGATGAGGTATTCCCAGTAGTAATCGCTCCGGCGACCGGTGTCGGCACGATAGACCTTATTGATGACACTCCCATCTCCATCGAGCAAGCCGCGAACGAGAGGGATCAGGAATTGGTCAGGCACGGAAAGCCCACCGATCGTCAGGCTTTTGCGAGGTGTTAGACCGGTCGAGCCGAACCACCCATAGAGCGCTGAGTCATGGAACTGCGTGAAGTAGGCGACCCCACCCTGTTTTGTGGGCTGGCTCTTAACTCGGTTTGTTCGACCGAGGAGGCGAAGGTAGGTCTCTACCAACTGCCGGTCTCCCGACTTGAAGTTAATGGCGCGTCTCCCAGTGATGAGGCACCCGTCCGTCGCCGTGAGGCCGACCAGGTAGGCCATGTCATCGGACCATTCGAGCGGCAGTGTCGTGAGGCGGGCGACCGGCCAACGGCAGAGCTCCACCGGCGTCCGTCGCACGTACTGCTTCCCGCGATGGGACTCCGCCATCCGCGCGACGCGAGGATCCGTGGCTGCGGTCAGGCCCTTTGCCCATCCTTTGCCCATTCGCGAAACGTCTCATGAGACGACTTGTCGCCACAAGCGCACAAATGTGCCAATGCCGTCGTCAAAGTGTGCGAAGGCGTCGCACAAAGTGACGACAAGCCCTGGCGCAAACTTCTCAGCGGCATGACTGACCTGCAGAGCAATCAAGATGGCCGCGACCTACGATCGCGCCGTGCCCATCGCCCGCTGTCCGCGGTGCCGCGCCGAAGACATCAGCGCCGATGCACACCCCACGCGCCTCCTTCAAAACGGCCAGACGATGCCGGTCTTCGTCTGCCGTAACTGTTTCCGCCCCGCCGAGCTCGAATTCCAGATCGCCTGCGAAGCGAATCAGATCCCGTACCGGCCTCTCGCGATCCGCGAATCGCTGCGTCTCCTGCGCGACTTCTACCGCGATCGCGGGGCTGCGTCGCCGAACGATCCCCAGATCGCCGATGCGCTCGCGGACATCGAGCGCCGGCTCAGCATCGAGCCCGTTAAGCGCGCTCCTAAACTCGACGGATGAGCCCGGTCCGCCCCGACCTCGCGCTCCTCTGGCCCTCGTACACGCTCTTCCCGCTCGCCGGGCTCGGCATCCTCGTCTTCGGGGCGAGCGCGGGCGACTTCACGATGGTGCTGATCGGCCTTCTGCTCCTCGCGGCGAACGTCGCGATCGTCGTCAACTATGCGTACTTCACGAGGCTCGCGATCGAAGGGGGCGAGCTCGTCTATCGCACGAACTTCGGCACGCGCGTCGATCGGGTCGGGCTGGGGGCGCTGCAGAAGATCGACGCGAAGCGCTACCCCGGCGCACACTCCGGCGTCTCAGCCCCATTCTTCGTCGCGCGCGGACGTGACTCGACGGTCAAGGTCAACACCAAGCCCTACCGCTTGCGCGACTTCACCCCACTCATCGGCCTCGTGCACTCCGCGAACTCGCGTATCGAGCTCGATCCTTTCTGGGCACGTGTCGCGGCAGGTGAAGATCCGTCGAAGGAGGTCGAGCTGACCCCGCGGAGCCGGTTCTAGCGGGCGCGCGCCAAACGGCGAAGCTCGATCGCCGTACATCGATCCCAGACGACACGAAGTCCCGCGGACTCGGCTCGCCGCGCCGCGGCCTCATTGCCGAGATCAAGCTGGAACCAGATCGCCTTCATCCCCGCGGCGATGGCATCGTCGACGACAGCATCGAGAAATTCGCCCCGGCGGAAGACGTCGACGAAGTCCACCTCGTCGTCTTTCGGAATGTCGGCCAGTCGCTCGTACGAGCGCTCGCCTTCGACGGTGGCCCCACCGAGCGCGGGATTTACTGGGATGACGCGGTATCCATGCCCGCGAAGCGTGCGTGATACGGAGTTACTGGGGCGATCGGGGCGCGGGGAGTAACCGACAACCGCGATCGTACGAGAGGAGGAGAGGAGGTCCTCGATCAGTCCGGGGTCATTCATTTTCGCACATCACGCGTCCAAGAAAAAGGCCTTGTCGCGCATCTCCACCGCAGGATAATCGCAGCGAGATGCCGCCTCGTGCGCCTGTCGTCTGGACCACCACCGCGGTCCGCAGCGAGCGGTTTCGTCAGCGACTCGACGAGCGTCATCGCGACCTGAGCATCCAGGCGAAGGCGCGCGGACGCACCTATCGACGTTCGCGTGGCAATCCCGGGAGCGACGAGGTGCGTCGCCTCCGCGCGGACTTCCTCGCGGCGCTTGGACGGCTCAGCTCCTTCGAGATCGCGATGGGCCGGCTCGCGCGATGCCGCTACGACCTCCAGCTCGCTGAGCGCGCCGACGACCTCTCGCGCGACTATTTCCAGCTCTGGCACCTTATCGCCCGTCGCGGCGGAGGCTCGTGGCCCGAGGACGAGCGCGATGCCGAGCGCCTCGATTACTTCGCGATGCAGCTCGGCCGGCTCGAGGGCATTGCCGACGCGCTCGTCCTCGCGGGGCGCAATGTTCGTCTCTTCCCCATGCCGCAGGTGCCCTGGCTCAGCGCGCAGTAACTTCGGCCACCGTGCGACCGGGGCCGTAACCGCCACGACGCCCCACATATTGCATTGCCGTGCCCGAGCTGTTGGCCGCGCTCGCCGACGGGGACCGGTGTTGACCGAGCGGGTGGGGCCGTCTAGCTACCGCCTTACTGTTACAAGGATCCAGTCGGTGTTCGATCGGGGCCGTAGCTCAGCGGTCAGAGCGCGCGGCTTACATCCGCGACGTCGGAGGTTCGAATCCTCCCGGCCCCACTGATGGTTTCCGGTTCAGCGCCATCGTGCCGGAGGTGCCCTGGCTCAATGCGCAATAGCGTCGACGCTCACCGCATGCTTGAGAGAGCGGGCTGCTGGCTCAGCCGGTGAGAGCGTCTCCTTTACGAGGACTTGGTCGCTGGTTCGAGTCCGGCTTCGCCCACAGGTTGCTGGATCCACGCTCGGCCCGAGAGTCCAACCGCCATCGAGCCACGCGGTCAATTCCGGGATTCGACAGCGCGGCCGGAATGCTCGGGCCGGACCATGGTCAGGCGATAGTTGAGACAGCGCTCGCGCTGGCCTTTTTGGTTTTCACTTTGCTGGGCGGTGCGGACATTGCGCGCGTCTATGCCGCCCAGCTTGCCGTTGAGAACGCCGCGCGCGCCGGCGCGGAGGCCGCCGTGATGCGCGTCGCGACGACCGATCCGGCGATCGTCTCATACGCGTCCGACGAACTCGGCCGGGTGTCCGGCGTCGACGCCACGCAGGCCATGATCACCGTCACCCACACGACTGGTTCCGGCGGCGAGTCGCTCGTGAACGTTCGCGTCACCTACACGTTTCGTACGCTGACACCCTGGCCGGGTGTCCCCAATTCCGTGGCGCTGGATCGTATCGCCACGTTCCGGAACTACCCGTGACACTCGCTCGCCGCGAACGCGGAAGCGATCACGGGCAGGCCCTCGTCGAGATGGCGCTCATGCTGCCGGTGCTCCTATTACTGCTCGTCGGAGTATTCGACCTTGGGCGTGCGGTGTGGCTCTCGAACACCCTGGCCATGGCGGTGAGAGAGGGCTCGCGCTATGGCGTCGTCCACGGCGCACTCTCGGCATCCCCCGCTGGCCCGGGATCGGCGACGTACACGGCGCCGGACGTCGACACAGCCATCGCTTCGGCAGTGCAACGCTACGCGACCGGCATCCCGAATCTGACAGTGAACGCGAGCTGGCCCGACGGCGACGCGAACCGCGGCAGCCGCATCGTCGTGAGCGCGAGCTTTCCATTCACGCCGATCCTCGCCGAGGCCTTCCTTGGCAACGCCCTGCATGTCACGTTGCAGTCGAGCTCGACGCTCGTGATCGAACAATGAGGCGTGCTCTCGCGGATGAGGCTGGTCAGGCGATCGCGCTCATCGCACTCGCGATCGCGGCGATGCTGCTGGGTATCGGGCTCGCGCTCGACACGGGGCAGTTGTTCGTGTCACGGCGATCGATGCAGACGGCGGCGGACGCTGCGGCATGGGCTGGCGCGAGCGTCCTCTTCGCAGGTGGCAATGCGACCGCCGCGAGGTCGGCCGCCATCCTCGATGCGTCGCGGAATGGCTACGTGGCCGACACGGACACGACGATCACGGCGGCGTCGCCGCCGACCACCGGCGTCGCCGCAGGGGATCCGGGCTTCATTGAGGTCACGGTCAGTCAGTTCGTGAGCACCATTTTCCTTCAGGGCGCGAGCGGCGGACGAACCGTCGTCTCGGTCCGAGCGGTCGCGGGGATCGCGCGATCGGGCGACGGCGATGCCATCGTCGTGCTCAATTCCTCCTCCGTAGGCGCGCTCAACCTGGCTAGCGGCACCGATCTCACCATCGTCGGAAGCGGATCGGCTACGAACTCGACCAGCAACAGCGCGGTGAGCATCAGCTCGGGCCACCGCCTTACGGGGATGTACCACCGCGTCACGGGCAACGTGTCGGGCGGGGTCGCAGGCCGGATGTCGCCCGCGCCGACGGTGGGGGTCGCGGCCACGGCCGATCCGTTCGCGACGCTCACCGGACCGTCGACCACAGGGCTCCCGCTCTATTCGGGGCAGACCATATCCGGTATGACTGTGACTCTGAACCCGGGTGTCTACGGCGGGCTCGTGACCGTCGGGAGCAATGGGATCGCGCGGCTCAACCCCGGCGTCTATGTCTTCCAAGCCGGCTTTCGAAGCACGAACAACGGCTCGATCGTGCCTGCCACGACGGGCGGCGTGCTCATTTACAACACCTACTCGAACTACCCATCCGCTCCGGGCGGATCGCCTTCGTGCGGAAGCATCTCGTTCGCCGGCACGGGTCAGCTGACACTCGCGGCCAGTAAGTCCGGCTCGTACGCGGGCATGGTTCTCTTTCAAGACCGAAACTGCACGACCAACGCCGCCGTCACGGTAGGTGCAGGCACTTCCTTCGGCGGCAGCGCATACCTTCCTGCCGCGCTCTTCACGGTCACCCTGGCCGGAGACGCCACCATGAGCTCGCAGATCGTCGCAAATCGCTTGACCGTTACCGGGAGCTTCGTGCTTACCCTGAATTTCACGCCGGGGTCGGTCACCGGACGACGGGTGCCCTCGCTCTTGGAGTAATGGTCACCGACCCGCGATCCGCTGTGCCTCTCGAATGAAGCTCGCGCCCTGCGATCCGGATGGGCGCTCGTCGCCCGGACCCCGCAGCAAGAGCTCGAGGTTGCCCCCCGCAGCCTGCAGGGTGGCGAGCCGCTCGGCGGTGGCCACGTCGACTCGCAGCGTGTAGACGGTCAGCGTACGTGCGAGGACGGGAACATTCTCGACGACGACGCGGCCGATGAAGTCGAGCTTCGAGGGATCGATAAGACTGGTATTGAGGGTGTACAGGACGTCAGCGTGGTCGCCGGCCACGATGGCCCCACCGGCCGCGTTCGCGTCAGGCACGTTCAACGAGACCGCGCGATATGTGGGCGTCGACCCGGACGGTTGCGATCCTGGCGGAAGAACGGCGATGTGTACCCCGTCGCTTCCAGCGACAGCGATCTTCGTCGCGAGCAGCGGCTCGTTCGCCGTCAGGCTCACCGTGGTCACCTGGCCCACCCCATCGGCAACTGCGTGCAACGCATTCCTTGGTGCGGCGTCGCGTGGCAGCTGCACGATCTTCAGATCGCCGGGCACGAGCGCTGTGCGCGGACCGAGGTCGCGTGACGCGACCAGAACGTCGACCGTCGTGACGTCGGGTGGCGGACCGGCGCGCGCCGTCGTCGCATAGAGATAGGTGATGATCCCCGCGACCAGCGCCAGGACGAGACCAAGAGCGAAGAGCACGCGAGCGACCCACCGTGACCGGTTCGCCTTGTAGGGGTCTTTCAGAAGGATTCGACCGCTCACCGAGGCCTTATCGTGTCGCCGCCATCGCCGCGAGTCTAACGGCGACGTGAAGGCTGGAAGGGGGCCAATGGCCGGCCGGAAGATCCTCTGCGTCGACGACGACGAGGCGATGCGAGAGGTCTACCGTCTCCACCTCGAGGCGCAAGGCTATCGGGTCACGGTAGCCGCAAACGGCCTCGATGCACTGAAAGCCATCGAGACCGAGGGCGTACCTGATCTCGTTCTCACCGACGTCAGCATGCCTTTGATGAACGGACTCGAGCTGATCAAACGTCTTCGTCAAAATCAGCGTACTTCCCGGACCCCCATCGTCATCGTCTCCGAACAAAGGAGTCAGGAAGACGCACTCGCTGCCTATGCGCAAGGCGCCGACGACTACCTTGCGAAGCCCATCGACGTGGCGATCCTGGTTGCGAAGATCGAAACAATCCTTCGTCAGATAAGCCCGGGCTTACAGCTCATCACGGCGCCACCTGCCCTGCTGCGAGGGACCGTGATCGTCTTCGTTCACGGCAAGGGCGGCGTCGGTACAACGACGCTCGCGGTGAATGTCGCGGCTGCTCGTAACGGCGAGGGCGCGTCGACGCTGCTCATCGACCTGAACCTCCAGTTCGGCAATGCAGCAATGTTCCTCGACCTCCAGCCGCGCTATACGGTCGCGGACCTCGCGCGTCTGGGCACCGCGAGCGTCACCGACGATCTGTTCGCCGAGTTCCTGACCGATCATCAGAGTGGACTGCAGATCCTTGCCGCCCCGCTCTCGCCCGAAGAAGGTGCGCTCGTCGGGGTCGAAATGATCCAGCGGGCGATAGACCTTGCCCGCAACCACCGACACGCCGTACTGATCGACCTGCCGTCGACGCTCGATGAGGCGACGCTGGCCGCGATCGACACAGCCGATGTGGTCTGTGTCGTCACCGCGCCGCACCTCGCCGCGCTTCGCGCCACGACCGACCTGCTGGCCACGCTCTCGCGCATCGGGAAGTCCAAAGAGCGGACGATCGTGGCGTGCGATCGCATCAGGCCGAAGGGGATAGATGACGCCGCATGCGCCAAATTCCTAAAGCGGAAGATCGACGTCATCGTCCCGTACGCGGAGAAGGCCGACGCCGCCGCCGATCTCGGCGTTCCCTACGTGATGCTTGAGAAACCGGACCCCACGTCGCGCGCGCTCAAGCAGCTCGGAACGACACTGGGGACGTTCAAGCCAGCGCCTGCCTAGCGCCTCGAAGAGAGCGAGAGGTCGCCGTACAGTGACCTCGGCATGACTTCAGGCCGTCATTTCCTCCAGATTCCGGGTCCGACGAACGTTCCGGAGCGCGTTCTCCGTGCGATGGACCGGCCCATCCCCGATCACCGCGGTCCAGAGATGCCCAGCCTCGTCGCTGAGATCCGGGCCGGCCTGCGTAGCGTGTTCAAGTCAGAACAGGGCGAGCCCGTGGTTTTCCCGGGCAGCGGAACAGGAGCCTGGGAGGCATCCCTCGTCAACACGCTGAGCCCCGGCGATCGGGTGTTGAGCTTCGAGAACGGCCATTTCGCGCGGCTGTACGCGGAAGCCGCGCGACAGCTGGGCATGCAGGTGGACGACGTCAAGCTGCGATGGGGTGACGCGGTCACCCAGTCCGACGTTGAAGCCAACCTCAAGCCCGAACACCGTGCCGTCCTGATAGTCCACAACGAGACCTCCACAGGAGTCACGACGGATGTTGGCGCGGTGCGGCGTGGCATCGACCGCACCGGACGCGACCCGCTGCTCCTTGTCGATGTCGTCAGTTCGCTTGGGTCGATGGATTTCCGGATGGCTGAATGGCGGGTAGACGTCGCGTTGACCGGCACGCAGAAGGGCCTCATGTTGCCGCCAGGCGGCGCCATCCTCTGCGTGGGACCGAGAGCGCTCGAGGCGGCGGAGAAGAATCGAGCGCCGCGGTATTTCTACGACTGGCGTCCGGTGATACGCGACATGCAACAGGGATTCTTTCCTTACACCCCCGCCACGCTTCTGCTCTTCGGTCTTCGAGAAGCGCTGCGGATGCTGCTCGAAGAAGGGCTCGACGACGTCTTTGCGCGGCACCGCCGTCTGGCTCAGGCCACGCGAGAGGCCGTACGTGCCTGGGGAATGAGCCTGCTCGCCTCAGATCCCGCTCGCGCGTCGAACTCGCTCACGGCGGTTGTCGTGGAGGAGATCGATTCCACGGCGGTCGTCAAAGTGGCGGCCGAGCGCTTGAACCTCGCCCTCGGTGTCGGCCTCGGCCAGCTTCGCGGCCGCGTATTCCGCATCGGGCACCTGGGCTCATTGAACGAGCTGGAGGTCCTCGCGACGCTCGCCGGCACCGAGCTCGCGCTGCTCTATTCGGGGCAACCGATCGAACTCGGCGTTGGCGTTGCAGCCGCCCAGCGATTCTTCGCGGGGATCAAGGCCGATGCCAAGCTCGCAGCTGCGGAGACGCGTGGCGCTACGCCGGAGCGTGTCGGCTGAGATTTCGATGCGAGTGACCAACCGCGCCGACAAGCCGCTTGGCGACCTTGTCCCCGGCGTTCGTCGCGCGATCTACTTCGATGCGGCTGAGGGATCGACGCAGCTGTCGTTCGGTGCGGTCGAGATCGATCCAGGTAAGGAGATCCCGGTTCACCGGCACAAGATCGCCGACCGCTACGTCGAGGAGGGCTTCTTCGTCCTGGAGGGAGAGGGCGAAGTGCGCGTCGGTGACCAGTCGAGTCCGATACGCGCCGGGTCGTTCTGCGTGATGTCGCCGGCGGAAGGCTTCCACAGCATCCGCAACACCGGAGACAAACCACTCAAGTTTGTGATGTGCTTCGCGGGTACGGGTGTCCAGATGGAGCGCAAGACCTAGGGTCGGGTCCCTGTCCGTCGGCGCCGGCTCAGAGCCCGAGAGACGAGGTCGGCAGCGGGCTCGGCGTCGTGAGCCGGAAAGTCGATGTCGGGAGAACGCTCGGAAGCAGTTGCGGCGTCGGCGACGCTGTGGGTGAAGGCGTGAGCGTGATGAATGTGGTCGGCAGCGGCGTCGTCGAGGGCAGCGGTTTCGCTGTGGGCACGATTGTTGTCGTCGGCGTCGACGTGGCCGTGGGCGACGGGGTCGGCGTCGGCAATATTGTCGGAGTCGGTGACGTCGTCGCCGCTGGCAGGGCCGTCACTGTTGGCACGGGCGTCACGCTCGTTGTGTGGGTCGGCTCCGGAGTAGTGGTCGGCAGCGATGTCGCTGTGGGCGACGCGGTCGGCGTCGGCACAATTGCGGGCGTCGGTGACGTCGTCGCTGTTTGAGGTGTCGCCGTTGGCAGGGGCGCCACGGTCGGAGTGCGCGTCGGCTCCGGGGCAGGCGTCGGTCCCGGCGTCGCAGCCGATTGGCCACTTGGTGCGCTACCGCGCGTTTCACCCGCCGCGGACGCCTCGGGGGTTTCGGGAGTGGGAGTGGGGGTGGGCGTAGCTGTGGAGGAGGTTGTCGGCCTCGGCGTCCGCTCCGCGGCGGGAGCCGGCGAGGGTGCGACGCCGGGCGCCAGGGCAGACGGAGCGGAACCAACGGCGACGCTGGTGG
>VBDX01000171.1 GCA_005881885.1 Chloroflexota bacterium | reverse complement strand
GCGAGTTCGATCCCGGCAAGACCTTCCTCGTCCAGGCCGCCTGGCTCGACGGCATTGGATGCCCAACCGATGCGACGATCGCGATCCCGAACGCGAGCTTCACCGGTGTGGGGAGTAAGGGTTCGTATACCGACCCAGCATGCGCGTCCGCGGCGGGTGGTGGAGATCCGAAGGACAAACACAACCAAGGCCTCTTGCTCGCGAAGACCGGACCCACGATCACGAACTTTGCAGCGGCGATCGCAGAGCTGAAAGGCGTCAAGGGGACAACCCTTACCGAGCTGGGCTACGACATCCGCAAGCCCGGCGCCGCCACCGACTCCCGCGGCTCACACTGCGGCGCGGGCGCGCCACGCTTCAACGTGGAGACGAGCGATGGATTTTTCGCCATCGGGTGCAACTCGCCGCCCGCGAGCATGGCGACACTGGGGACGGGTTGGCTCCGGCTTCGCTGGGGTGGTCCGCTGGTGGGCTACCTGAACAATGTCACGCTGACCACCGTCACTGGTGAGGTCAAGAGCATCACCATCGTCTTCGACGAGGGCCAGGACACATCTGGTGGACCCGACAACTTCGGTCTCGCGGTCCTCGACAACATCGACGTCAACGGCACGCTCGTCGGTCGCGGCGGCAACGCCGGCGGCGCTGGTGACAACGGGGAGAACGGCAAAGGCGACGACCACGGCGGCGACTAGCGGTTGATCCGCGAGGCGGCCCACACCGGGTCGCCTCGCGCCGTTACACGTGAGGTAGTGGCGAGGGCCTCCGCAGCCCCGCCGGATGGGCTATTCGACCCCTCTTTTGGGCTGGTACCAGCCAACCGACCTAGCGCTGCGGGCACCCGGCCGTTAGGTGCTGGCGGATTAGACGATGGGTGGAGCCGGGAGGACTGACGGGCTCGCCCGCGTCCCAAGGAGGACACATGAAGGCCCGCACGCTCCTGGCATCTTTGGCGATCCTCACTTTCAGCACGGGCGTCGCTTTCGCGGACACGAAGTTCCAGGCCAAACCCGGCGAATTCGATCCCGCGAAGACTTTCCTCGTTCAGGCGCAGTGGCTCAAAGGCATCGGTTGCCCGACGGGGGCCAAAGTCGCGACCTTCCCCAGCACCACCCCCACCGGTACCTTTACCGACCCGGCCTGCCCGACCGGTGACGCGAGCGACGAGAAGAACGAAGGACTCCTGCTCGTAAAGACGGGCCCGACCGACAACAACGCGTCGGCGTTCGCCGAGATCAAGGGCGTCAAGGGGATCACCCTGACCGAGCTCGGATACGACCTCCGTAAGCCGGCGAACACCAGCGATCCGCGCGGCTCGCACTGCGGAGCGGGTGCGCCGCGATTCAACATCACCACGACCGCAGGCTTCTTCTTCCTTGGCTGCAACTCACCGGCCCCGACCACCCAGACGGACGGCAATGGCTGGCTCCGTCTCCGCTGGGGAGGCGCTCCCGGAACTCTTCAGGCCTTCAAGGACGGCACGACGCTCACTGTCGTCACGGGCGAGGTCAAGAGCCTTTCGATCGTCTTCGACGAAGGCCAGGACGCTCTCGGTGCACCGGACAACTTCGGTCTGGCGGTCCTTGACAACATCGACGTCAATGGGACGCTCGTGGGCAGCCACGAGGCTGAGAAGGACAACCGCGACGACAACGACAACGACGACCACCACGGTCACGACAAGCACAAGGACAAGGGACACGACAACGTGAAGGAAGACCAGGACGACCAGGGTCACTAACTGACTGAACCAAAGGGCGATCGATCGAGGCGGCCCACATCGGGCCGCCTCTTCGCGTAACGGCGATAGACGAGGGCGAGGACGCACCGGACAGCGGCGGGCTGGCGGCAAGGGGAGCGAGGGAGACGGCAAGCAGGGGACCCCCATGAGGGGCGGCCTGCGGGCCGCTCCTCGTCATCCCAGGAATGCGCGGATAACGGCATATCGGTCCGGCCCGACCGCGCGTTACCAATCCTGGCAGGTCAAGCGTCGGGCGGAGCTCCCCGGTCGCGGGATGTTCCGCGTCGCAAAGGAGGACACGTGAAGCTTCGAACGCTGCTGGCGTCCCTCGCCATCCTAGTGCTGAGCACTGGCATCGCCTTCGCGGCCACGCAATTCCAGGTCACGACCGGGCTATTCGATCCCGCGAAAACCTTCCTCGTTCAGGCCCAATGGCTGGACGGCATCGGCTGCCCGACGAACGGCAAGATCTCTCTCGACGGGACGACGACGACGCCATATCAGGACACGGGCTGTCCGACCGGTGACACGGCCGACAGTCACAACCAGGGCCTGCTGCTCGCGAAGACGGGCCCGACCGGGAACGTCGCGTCAGCGGTCGCTGAGGTGAGCGGCGTCCAGGGGATGATCTTGACGGAGCTCGGTTACGACATCCGCAAGCCCGGGGCGGCGGCGGACGCCCGAGGCTCGCACTGCGGCGCCGGCGCGCCTCGCTTCAACGTCGTCACGCAGGACGGCGTCACGCACTTCGTCGGCTGCAACTCGCCACTCGCGACCGTGACCGCGGCGAGCACCGGCTGGCTTCGGCTGCGCTGGACCTCCGCGCAGCTGCTGGCCGCCGGGATCGCCACGAACGCCCAGGTCAAGAGCATCACGATCGTGTTCGACGAAGGCCAGGACACCGGCCCAGACAACTTCGGGCTCGCGGTCCTCGACAACATCGACGTGAACGGCACGCTCACTGGCGCCGGTCAGTCGAGCACTAAAGACCATGGGAAGGGCCACGGCGAAAAGCACGACAAGAACCACGGAGACCACGACCACGACGACAACGACAATGACAACGACGACCAGGGCGACGACTAGCGCACCGACTCTGAGCTGAAGACAGATGAGGCGGCCCACATCGGGCCGCCTCGTCGCGTCAGGCGATCGGCGGGGTCGTTCCCAGATGCTTCGCGGCGAATGCGATCTCACGCTCGATCTGCCGGATCTGCTCAGCGATCACGAGCGAGCCATGCCCAGCGTCGTACCGATATTCCTCGAACGGCTTTCCGAGCTCGCGGAGGCGCGTCTGGTAGATATCGACGCTTCGTGATGGGCAGCGGGGGTCGTTCTGCCCGACGAGGACGAGCAGCGGGACGCGGACGCGGTCGATGTAGGTGAGGGGGTTGCTGCGGTGATAGCTCTCCGGGACGTCCGCGGGCGTTCCACCGAACAGGGCCGCGTCGTACCGCTTCAGCGGTTCCATCTCGTCTTCGAATGCAGCGACGTAGTCCCCGATCGGCACGACGCCGATGCCGAGCGACCAGCGCTCGGGCTGCATGCCGAGTCCGAGGAGCGTCAGGTAACCACCCCATGACGCACCCGACAGGATCGTGCGCTTCGCGTCGACGATCCCCGCGCGCACTACCGTGTCGTGCACCTTCGCAAGATCCTCGAGCTCGGTAACGCCAGGCCGCCCTACGATCGCGTCCCGCCACGCCTTTCCGTACCCGCTCGAGCCGCGGTAGTTGACGAGCACGACCGCGAAGCCGTGATCGACCCAGGCCTGCACCGCCGCGGAAAAGGCATCCTGATCGTGAGCCTCCGGTCCGCCGTGCACGAT
>VBDX01000021.1 GCA_005881885.1 Chloroflexota bacterium | reverse complement strand
ATTGGCGAGGGCTTCAAGATCGCGATGAGCGCCCTCGACTCGGGGCGGTACTCGGTGGCCGCGGGCGCGGTGGGCGTCGCGCAAGCGTGCATTAACGCATCGGTCACATATGCGACGACCCGTAGGACGTTCGGCAAGCCGATCGCTGGCCACCAGCTCGTGACGGAGCTGATCGCGGACATGGTCGTCGAGACCGAAGCCGCGCGGCTTCTGGTGTGGCGCGCGGGTGACCTAAAGGACAAAGGGAGGCCGAACACGCGCGAGACGAGCATCGCCAAGCTCTACGCCTCGGAGGCTGCGCAGCGTGCCGCCGACAGCGCGATCCAGATCCACGGCGGCTACGGGTTCTCAGACGAGTTCCCGGTCGAGCGCTATTGGCGCGACGCGCGCGTGAATCGCCTCTACGAGGGAACAACGCAGATCCAGAAGCTGATCATCGGCCGCTTCGCGACGGGTATCGACGCGATCGCCTGATGCAGTGGGATGACACGGCGGAGGGCGTGCTCGCGACCCTCTGCCGCATGGTGCCCGAGACGATCCGCGAGCTCGCGCGGGCGTCCGCGCATGACGAGAGCGAGGTCGTCGCGAGCGAGCGCGGCGCGGCGAGCGTGAGCGTCGACGACGTCGTCCGCGGCTGGATCCGGACGACACCACCGGAGCAGCGCGACGGGCTCGTCGCGGTGATCGAGAGCCTCGATCTCGAGCCCGAGCGCTATGTGGACGAGCTCGAGTCGGGCGAAGGCTGGGAGGAAGAGCCCGAAGACTCAGGGATGTGATGTGATGTTCCGGCTCGACGGAAAGGTCGCGGTGATCACGGGAGGGGCTCGAGGGATCGGCGCCGAGACCGCGCGAGTGTTCCGCGAGGCCGGGACGATGGTCGTGACCTGGGACGTGGCCGAAGGCGCCGACGTGCGCGTCGATGTGACGGACCCGGTCGCGGTCGCGAAGGCGGCCGCGGACATCGCGAAGACCCACGGCCGCATCGACGTGCTGGTGAACAACGCCGGGATCCTTCGCGACGCCCAACTCGTGAAGGTCCAGGACGGCGAGATCCAAGGTGGAATGAGCGAGGCTGACTTCGACGCCGTCATCTCGGTCAACCTGCGCGGCGTCTTTGTCTGCACCCAGGCTGTCGCCCCGACGATGATCCGCCAGCGGTCGGGGCGCATCCTGAACGCGTCTTCGGTCGTCGGTCTCTACGGCAACTTCGGTCAGACGAACTACGTCGCGTCGAAGGCCGGGATCATCGGCATGACCAAGGTCTGGGCACGCGAGCTCGGCCCGCGCGGGATCACCGTGAATGCGGTCGCGCCCGGCTTCATCGGCACCGAGATGGTCCGGCAGATGCCCGAGAAGATCCTCGCCACGATGGTCGAGCGCACTCCCGTGCGTCGCCTCGGCGAGCCCAAGGACGTCGCGTACGCATACCTGTACCTCGCCTCCGACGAGGCCTCGTTCGTGAACGGCGCGGTCCTGTCGGTCGACGGCGGTGTCGTGGTCGGAACCTGACTTCACCGAATCATCACCATATCGGCACCTCGCCACACCCAAGCGCGACCCCTATCCCGGCACTATCTGGACATGGGAGCACCGCTTCGCGTCGCCTTGATCGCGCACGACGCGCCCAAGACCGACATGCTCGAGTGGGCGCGATGGAACCGCGAGCTCCTCTCTCGGGCAAAGCTCTACGCGACCAAGCACACCGGTGAGCTCGTCGGCGCCGACACCGGACTTGGCATCGAGCTCCTCCTGAGCGGTCCGCAGGGCGGGGATGCCCAGGTCGCCGCGATGATCGCGCGGCGCGAGATCGATCTTGTGGTGTTCTTCTGGGACCCGCTCGCGACACAGCCGCACGAGACCGACGTCCGCTCGCTCATCCGGCTCGCCGTTTTGCATGACGTCGCCATCGCCTGCAACCGCCGCTCGGCGGACCTGATGATCAGCTCGCCACTGTTACGCCGCGTTCCGATCGCGTCCTGACTCCGCTAGGAGTCGGCGCCCTCTTCCAGTGTGATGAGCCAGATCTGTTCGGCTAGCCAGTCTTCCGACGGACGAGGAGCGTCAGCACCGTCTTCCGAGCCGGTCTCGACGTCGTCGTCAACGTTCATACCGCCTTCTCCTCAAGCTCCTGCTCGAACTTCCCGAGCCGCGAAGCGCCGAGCACATTCCCCATCACCTGGTGATACGGGACGCCCGTGAAGAGGTGGTGGCTCTTGGTCGGGATATCGTCGTCCTTCGCCCATTCCCTCTTCTGGAGCTCTACGTATGCGCGCTCCTGCTCCTCCTGCAGACCCTGGAGCAGCTTGCTGAAGGCGTAGCCCATCGCGTGCTGGGCGGCGAGCGTGATGAAAAGGAACTTGTAGCCGAGCTCGCCGAGCTCCGCGAATGAGATCGGGTCGGGATCGTTGAACCACTTGAATGAGCTCGACCAGTTGAACGCGAAGCGCGCGTCGGGGAAGCGGCGCCGCACCTGGTCGGCGAAGCGCTCGGTAGGCCCGCGGTCCGAATTCGGGAACTCGCACCAGACGAGGTCCGGCGCGCCGCTGTCGAGGTAGCGCAGCGCCCGCTCGATCGCGAGGTCGAGGCCGCGAGTCGTCTCCGGCGCGTCCACGGCCGACACGGCGTCGGTCCGCGCGATCACGACGAAGTCCTCGCGCCCCAGATCGTCCGCCACGGCCCGAGCCATGCGCAGCTTGCCGACCATCTCGTCGGCGGAGATGAGCGCCTTGCCGGCGATGTGCCCGCAGCGCTTCGGGAGCACCTGGTCCTCGATGTGCGCGCCGGCGACGCCGGCGTTCACGTAGAGCTCCGCGATGCGCTGTACGTTGAAGAGGTTGCCGTAGCCGCCGTCCATGTCGGCGACCACCGGCGGGATCTCGAGGTGCGTCGGCGGGACGCCCTTCTCGGGATCGCCGGTGGCCATGGTGAGCTGGAACTTTCGCAGCGACGAGACCGTGCGACGCGCGCCGTCGGCGATCTCGGGACCGGAGTAGAGGTCCATATCGGTCGTGCCGAGGTGTCCGATGGCGAACGAGTAGCCCGAGAAATACACCGCCGGGAAGCGGTGGTACATGACCAGCTCCGCGCCGTGCGGGTCGTAGACGCCGGGCGCGAACACGAACGGCTCGCCGTCCAGCAGCTCGCGCAGCCGCGTCGCCGGATCGGTCCAGCGCGACGCCGGCACCGTGAAGCCGGGTGGTAGGAGCGGTGTCTCGGCGAGCTTAGTTGTCATGGTCGATCTGGCAGAGCTCCGGGCACACGCACTCCGTCTGCTGCGACCGCACGGGAGCCTCCTCGGTCTCGCGGACGCGCAGGATCGGGTGGTACTCCTCCTTGGCGCGGGCGTTGTCGAGGTTGTTCATGAGGTCCATGAACGGGCACTTTGCGTGCCGTAGGTGCCATAAAACAAATCGCTTGTTTGGATATGAACGATCAGGTTTGTTTATGATGGCAAATATGCAATTACCTCAATTGGAGGCATTTGCGGAGACGGCGCGGCTCGGCAACGTGAGCCGGGCGGCCGAGATCTTGAACCTCACCCAGCCCGCGCTGACGGCGCGGCTTCAGGGCCTCGAAGGCGATCTCGGGGTCGACCTCTTCGTTCGTGGCGCGAGGGGGATGACCCTGACCGACGCCGGTCGAGCCCTGCTCCCCTACGCAGAGCGTGTGCTCGCGCAGGTCGTCGAGGGACGCAAGGCGGTGCAGGAACTTCGCGGCGGCAAGGTCGGCGAGCTGCTGATCGGCGCTGCGCCCGCGGTCAGCACCTACTTCCTCCCGGGCGTGCTCAAGACCTATCAGGCGACGCATCGCGATGTGCGCCTCGGCGTGCGGACCGGCCACACCGAGGAGGTGCTCGAGATGGTCCTAGGGCGCGAGGTCGACGTCGGGATCGGCCGGCCGATCCGCCATACCGACGCGCTGCTGATCCCGGTCTTCGACGACGAGCTTGTGCTCGTCGCGAGTCGGGCGCACCCGTTCGCCCGGCGCGGAAAGGTGCGCCTCCAGGAGCTCGGCGAGGACCGGCTGATCCTGTTCGATCGCGCCTCGAGCTATTACGACCTCACGAGCTCGCTCCTGCGACAGGCCGGCGTGGTCCCGGAAAGCGTGATCGAGCTCGACAACGTCGAGGCCGCGAAGAAGATGGTGATCGAGGGCCTCGGCGTCGCCCTACTTCCGCGGATGGCGCTCCTCGCCGAGCTACGCGCGCGCTCGCTCCGGCCCGTCCGCATCATCGGCGCGCCCCCGGTCCGGCGGCCGATCGTCGCGATCCGCCGCGCCGACGCGGGCCCGCCGATGGGTCCGGTCGCGGACTTCCTCGCGATGCTCGCCACGCGCGGTTAGCTAGCGCGAGCCGAGATTGGCTAGCTCGCGTCGCGCGAGCGCGGCGCCGATCGACGCCGGCTCCGTGTCCATCGCCTGCGCGAACGCCGCGCGCGCGTCATCGACCATGCCCGCTTCGCGCAACGCCACCCCGTCCAGGTAGCCGAGGAACGCGCGGTCCGCAGGCCGCACGCTGCCGGCGTGCCGCTCGGCGTCGCCTAGCTTCGAGCGGACCAGGTCGCGATCATCGGGTGTGGCGATGGCCTCGAGCACCTTGTGCATCGCGATGCGCTCGCGCGAGCGTGCGAGCTCGGGGTCCGCCGCGACCTCGTCGACGAGACGCGCGCCGCGCTCGCGATCGCCGCCGATCGCGACGAGCTCGCTCCACGCGAGCGCGAGGCGCACGTCGATCTCGTCGGGCAGAAGGGCTGCGGAGCGTCGCGCGTCGCCGGCGCGGTTCAGCGCGGCGTACGACGCCACGAGGCCCACGACGACGGCGCGGTCCTTCGGCAGCTTCTTCGCGACCTGCTCGAAGAGCGACGCCGCCGAGAGCGGATCGCCCGAGGCGTAGAGGACCTCCGCGGCGACCTTCCGCACGAGCGTGACCCCGCCGAAACGGTCGAGCAGCGGTCCGACCAGGGCTCGAGCGCCAGCCAGATCACCCGTATCGAGCGCCCGGCGGGCGCGCCACACGTCGCGCGGGACCCGCCAGATATCGGAAATGGACGCTCCTCGAACAGGGCGCTTGTCCACAAGAAGGGGTTCGTTACGGCCTTCAGAGGGGGGTTTATCCACCGTTTTTACGTGGTTATCCACACGCAGACGGCGCTTGCATGCTAGGTGTCCGCAAGCAGTCCCTGCGCGATGACGAGCCGCTGGATCTCGCTCGTGCCCTCGTAAATCCGGTAAATACGAGCGTCGCGGTACGCGCGCTCGATCCAAAGCTCGCGCATGTAACCCATACCGCCGTGGACCTGGACCGCCGCGTCCGCGATGCGGCCCAGCGCCTCGGTCGCGAAGAGCTTCGCTATGGAAGCGCGGTCGCTCACGCGCTCGCCGCGATCGGCGCGGGAGGCCGCGTCGTACACCATGAGCCGCGCCGCGTGGATCTCGGTCGCGGCATCGGCGAGCATCCACTGGATCGCCTGATTCGCGCCGATCGGTCTGCCGAATTGCGTGCGCGTCTTCGCATACGCGACAGACGCCTCGAGGAGATGTTGCGCCGCGCCGACGGCGTGCGCGGCGAGGCCCATGCGACCATAGTCGAGCGTCGCGAGCGCCACCGCGAAGCCTTTGCCTTCGTCGCCGACGCGCTGCGCCGCGGGCACGCGCAGGTGATGGAAGAAGAGCTGCGCCGTGGTCGAGCCGTGCAGGCCCATCTTCGGATCGTTCGGTCCGACCTCGAGACCCTTGGCTTCGCGCTCGACGACGAACGCGGTGATCGCCTTCGATCCCATCTTGGGGTCGAGCGTGGCGAAGATCACGAAGACGTCCGCGATCGGCGCGTTGGTGATGAACGTCTTCGCGCCGTCGATCACGTACCACTCACCGTCGCGGCTCGCCGTCGTCCTGAGACTCGCGGCATCGCTTCCGGCGCCCGGCTCGGAGAGGCCGTACGCACCGATCGTCCGCGCGGAGAGGAGATCCGGCAGGTAGCGCGCGCGCACCGCGTCGGGCCCGCCGATCTCGATGGCCGTGCCGCAGAGGCCGGCGGATCCGCCGATCACGTTCCAGAGCGACGCGTTCGCTCGCGCGAGCTGTTCCACGGCCACGCAGTAGCCGAGCTTGCCGAAGCCCTGCCCGCCGACCTCCTCGCGGAAGCCGAGACCGAAGAGACCCATGCCGGCCATCGCGTCGATCACCGCGCGCGGGATCTCGTCCTTCTCCTCGATCTCGCGCTCGAGCGGAGCGAGCCGCTCGTCCACGAACTGCCGCACGGACCGCTGGAGCATTTGGAGCTCCTCGGGTAGGGCTGTGTTCATCGCGGCCGGCCCGCGCGCCCCCTCGCGGTCACCAGCGTCGCACGCAGCTCTGCGGGGATGCGCGTGGCCCGCCCCGTCGAGCGGTCCAGCATCACCTGGATCGTCGACGCGTCGGCGCAGTGCGTGCCGTCGGCGCGGTCGATCGCGTAATCGAAGCCCCACGACGAATGGCGGATCTCACCCACGCGCACCTTGATGTCGTATTCGTCATCGAAGCGGAGCGGCGCGTGATAGCGGACGCGAGCCTCGCCGATCGTGAAGTCGACGCCGCGCGCGAGCAGGTCGCGCTCGTAGAGGACGCCGAGCTCGCGCAGATAGGCGACGCGGCCGACCTCCGCGAACAGGAGGTAGTTGCCGTAGTACACGACACCCTGTAGATCCGTTTCGCCGAAGCGCACCCGCTGGCGATACGCGAATGGGAAATCCACGGCCGCTTGGCAGGGTAGCGATTTGGCATGCCACCTGCTGACCTACTGGGCATGGCTAGATCGGCACCACATGACCACGACACCACCGAGCGGGTAGAACGGTATGAGCGCGAGCGCATCGTCGAGCGTCCTGCGGTCACGACTCCCGCGGCTTCCAACGTGAACGTGGGTCCGACGACCACCGCCGCGGCGACCAACACGGTATGGGCGGTGACGCGCGTCGTCACCCTGCTCTTCACCGTGCTCGAGGTCCTGCTGCTGCTGCGCTTTGTCCTGAAGCTCATGGGCGCGAACGCGAACCAGCCGCTGGTCTCGGGCCTTTACGGGGTCACGGAGCCGCTCGTGCGGCCGTTCCAGGGGATCTTCCCCGAGCCGGCCGGCCCGCCGGTGCTCGACCTCGCGGCGCTCCTCGCGGTCGTGTTCTTCTTCCTCATCGCGGCGCTGGTCGTCGCGCTCGTGCGCGCGATCACGTCCGCGCGAGCCGCCTGACGGCGCGCGCGGGTAGCGCCGCAAGGCTTCGCCACAGGCCGCGACGGAAACCGAGGACGATCGCGATGAGGATCGCTCCGGTGACCGCATCGGAAGCCTCCGTGACGCTCGAGAGCTGATCGCGCAGGAACAAGACGATCGCGGCGCCGACAAGGCTGCCCCAGAGTGTGCCGGTGCCGCCGAGGACGACCATGAGCACCACCGTGCCGGAGGTCGTCCAGTGCAGGAGATCGAGCGACGCGAAGCCGTGCCCGATCGCGTAGAGGGATCCAGCAAGCCCCGCGATGCCGGCCGAGAGGACAAAGGCGACGAGCTTATAGCGCGGGGTCGGATAGCCCAAGGCCTGCGCGCGTGCCTCGTTGTCGCGTATCGCGGCGAGGACGTGGCCGAACGGTGAGCGCGTGACGCGATAGACGGCGAGATAGCCGAGGAGCACCAGCGGAAGGGCGGCGTAATAGAAGTCGCCGGGACGGGTGACGCTGACACCCCAGAGCAGGCGCGGGACGCCCTGAACGCCGTTCTCTCCGCCGGTCACGCCGCGTAACTCGTTCACGAGGTAGAAGAGCATCTGCGCGAACGCGAGGGTCACCATCGCGAAGTAGATCCCTCGCCGCCGGATGGAGAGATATCCGACCGGGACCGCGAGCGCCATCGCCGCAAGGACTCCGGCGAGCGCGGCGAGCGGAAACGCGAGCCGGAGGTCGCGCGCCAGCAGCGCGGCGACGTAGGCGGCGCCTCCCCAGAACGCGGCGTGACCGAAAGAGAGCAGCCCGACGTAGCCAACGAGCAAATCGACGGACATCGCGAAAAGGGCCCAAAGCAAGATGTCGAGCGCGAGCACCGAATAGATGACCCGCGGCAGCACGAGCGCAACGACCGCCGAACCGACCACCATGGCGATGCGCGGGTAGCGGCCGCTCATCGCGCCTCGAGTGAGCCAAAGAGACCGGCGGGCCGCACGAGGAGCACGACCGCCATCAGCGCGAACACGAGGATGTTCTCCAGGGCCGGATTGACGATCGCTCCGAGGCTCGCGAGCACGCCGACGGCGAATCCCGCCACCACCGCCCCGGCGATCGACCCCATACCACCGATGACCACGACGGCGAAGGTGAGGATCACCGGCTCGGCGCCCATCGTCGGCGACACGTTCCGCATTGGCGCAGCCAGCACGCCGGCCAGTCCGGCGAGCGCGATCCCGAACGCGAACGTCCCTGTGACCCAGCGGTCCACGCTGATGCCGAAGGCCCGCGTCAGGTCGCGACGTTCGATGGAGGCGCGCACGACCATGCCGAGCCGCGTCCGCTCGATCGCGTACCACACCGCCACGCAGACCGCGAGCGAGAAGGCGATGACGAACAGCCGGTACGCGGGATACGCGATCGCGCCGAGCGACAGCGATCCGCCGAGCTCGGTGGGCGTCGCGTAGGGCTGACCCTGCAGGCCGAAACGGACGCGCATCCCGTCCTGGATGAGAAGGGTCAGGCCGAAGGTCAGCAGGAAGCCGTAGAGCGGATCGAGACCGTAGAGCCGGCGCAGGAGGAGCCGTTCCACGGCGATTCCGACAAGCGCGACGGCCGCCGGCGCGAGGACGAGCGCCGGCCAGAAGCCGATGCCCAGCTCAAGCTGCAGGAGGTACGCGGCGAACGCGCCGAGCATGTAGAAGGCCCCGTGCGCGAAGTTGACGACCCGCAGCATGCCGAAGATGACCGCGAGGCCGAGCGAGAGCAGCGCATAGAACGCCCCGTTGACGAGTCCGTTGAACACCTGAAGGGTCGCGTAGCCGAGATCCATCGAGGTGCGGCGCGGCCCGCGCCGCACCTTTCACTCTTAGCGCTACTTAGGCATTTGGCAGCCGGTCTCGGATAGCGGACGCGAGACCTGCTCGGCCTTGAGTGTGCCCAAAACCTTGGAGTAATCGAACTTTTCCTTCACGTCCGATGCTGGCTTCACCTGCGCGAGCAGGGCGTCGTGCTGGACCCAGTGGTCCTCGGGGCGGATGTACCCATTCCGGATGAAGAAGTCATTGAACTTGTAGCCCTCGAGCTGTTTGACGACGGCGTCCGGGTCGTCCGTTCCGGCTCTCCGGATCGCGTCCATGTACTGCCACGCCGCCGAGTAGTTCCCGGCGTGGGCGAAGGTCGGCCGGATGTTCGTGCGCTTCAGGAACTTGTCGGCGAAAGTGCGGGCCTGGTCGTCCATGTTCCAGACCCACGGGGTCGTGTAGACGACGCCCGCGTATGCGTCGGAGCCAAGGGCGGTGATGTCGGTATCGAAGAGCAGACCGATCGCGAGCTGGATGTTCTGGTCCTTGAGCTTGAACTGGTTGTACTGCTTCACGACGTTGACGAGATCGCCGCCGGCCTGCATGGCGCCGAGGACCTGGGGCTTCAAGGAGCCCGCCTTGACAAGGAGATTCGAGAAGTCGCCGGTCTGGTTCGGGAATGGCGAGCCGTCCGACGCGACGATCGTGCCCCCGGTCTTCGTGATCGCGTTGCGGAACGACTTCTCCATGTCCTGACCGAACGCGTAGTTCGGATAGATGATGTACCAGCTCTTTCCAACGTTCTGCGTGACCCACACGCCGGTCCCCGCCGCGAGCATGTAGGTGTCGTACGCGTAATGGAACGTGTACTTGTTGCACTGTGGTCCGGTGAGATCGGTGGTCGCGGCGGTGATGTTGATGTAGAGACGCTTCTCGTCGTTCGCGACCTTGGCGATTGCCAGGGCCGCGGACGAAGTCGGGACGTCGAAGATCACATCCGCGTTGCTGCGCTCGTAGAACTCCTGGGCCTTCGAGCTCGCGAGGTCCGGCTTGTTCTGGTGATCGGCGGTGATGACGTCCACCGTCCCGCCAAAGACGTTCTCTCCGTACTTCGCCTTGAAGTCTTCGACGGCCATCTTGACCGCCTCGACCGCGTTCTTACCGGAGAGCTCGGCATAGACCGCGGACTGGTCGTTGATCACCGCGAGGACGAGCTTCCCGTCAGTGAGCTTGATGGGTCCTGCCGACGCACCGCCACCGCCGGTCCCGCCCCCGCAGGCGGCGGCGATCAAAACGCCGGAAACGATCGCGGCAAAGGCGCGCATTGTCGTCCTCCTCTTGCCCCGGTTAGACGCCGAGGTGACGAAGGAGCTCGCGCTCCCGCACCGCGACCGCGGCATTATCGAGCGTCTCCACGATCTCCCCCTGGGCGAGGAGATAGTGACGGTCCGCGACGGCCGTCGCAAAGCGCAGGTTCTGCTCCACCAGCAGCGCGGTCAGGCCCTCGCGTTTCGCGTCCAGGAGCATCTCGCGAAGCTGCTGGACGAGGACCGGCGCGAGCCCTTCCGTCGGCTCGTCGAGCAGGAGGATGCGGGCGCCCATGCGCAGCGCCCTCGCGATGGAGAGGATCTGCTGCTCGCCGCCGGATAGCTTCGCGCCCGAGGCGCGCCGGCGCTCGCGAAGGACCGGGAACGTCGCATAGATGCGATCGAGCGGCCAGGCGGTGGGTCCGACCTGCGGCGGCAGGGTGAGGTTCTCGTCGACGGTGAGCGTCGCGTAGATGCCGCGATCGTCGGGGACGAAGCCGAGGCCGGCCCGGGCGCGACGCTCCGGAGACCAGCCGCTGATCTCCTCGCCGCCGAGCACGATCCGGCCCTCCATCTCGCGATGGAGACCGACAAGACAGCGGAGGGTGGTCGTCTTTCCCGCTCCGTTCCTTCCGACGAGCGTGATGAGCTCTCCGTCGTCGACCCGGAACGCGACCTTCTTCAGCGCCTGGGCTTGGCCGTACCACGCGGAGAGACCCGCGACCTCAAGCATCCACTTGGCCCAGGTACGCGGCGATGACCGCAGGATCGTGACGGACCGCCTCGTACGGCCCATCGGCGATGACCCGGCCCTGCTGCATGACGACGACGCGCTGCGCCACTTCGGCGACCACGCCCATGTTGTGTTCGACGAGCAGTACCGTGCGACCGCCCGCAACCTGCCGGATCAGTGCGATGGTCCGCCCCACGTCCTCGAGGCCCATCCCGGACGTCGGCTCGTCCAGCAGGAGGAGGCGCGGCTCGCGCGCGAGGGCGATCGCGAGCTCGAGCGCGCGCTTCTGACCGTAGGGGAGGTCGCTCGCCAGACGATCGGCGGCCCCCTCGAGGCCGACCTCGCCGAGCAGCTCCCGGCCGCGTGGCACGAAGCGCCGTAACGCACCTTCCGACGACCAGAAGCGAAGGCCGAGATCCGTCGCGGACTGAAGTGCGAGGAGCACATGCTCGAGCGCGGAGAGCTGCTCGAAGAGGCTCGTGATCTGGAAGGAGCGCGCGACGCCGAGGTTCGCGATCTCATCCGCGCGAAGGTGTGTCGCGTCGCGCCCGAAGATGAGGACCTCGCCGCTCGTTGGTTTGAGAAAACCGGTAAGGAGGTTGAACAAGCTCGTCTTGCCCGCACCGTTCGGGCCAACGAGGGCGTGGACGCGGCCCGCTTCGAGCCGAAGATCGACGCCGTTCACGGCGCGGAATCCCGCGAACTCTTTGGTGACGCCGCGCGTCTCGACAGCAAATCCGTCCGTGCGCGCGAGGATAGGGCTGCGTATCGTTCGTCGCGTCGTGAAGGGCGGCATCGATCTCACTGGAAGGAGCGCGATCGTCACCGGCGGCGCGAGCGGGATCGGTCGCGCGATCGCGATGGACTTCGCGGAGCACGGCGCGCGCGTCCTCGTCGCCGATCTGGATGAGCGCTCGGGTACGCAGATCGCCTCGTCGATCGGCGGCATTTTCCGGAGAGCGGATGTGTCGAAGCGCGAGGACTGCCGCGCGCTCGTCGACGCCGCCGCGGGCGAGCTCGGCGGCGTGGACATCCTCGTGAACAACGCGGGGCTCCAGCACGTCGCGCCGATCGAGGAGTTTCCCGAGGAGAAGTGGGAGTACCTGATCCAGGTAATGCTCCTCGGCGCCTTCTACCTCACGAAATACGCGATCCCGCACATGTACGAGAAGGGCTGGGGCCGCGCGATCAACATCTCGTCCGTCCACGGCTTGGTCGCATCGCCGTACAAGTCGGCCTACGTCGCCGCCAAGCACGGCCTCAACGGGCTCACCAAGGCGATCGCGCTCGAGGCGGCCGAGAAAGGTGTGACGGTGAACGCGATCTGCCCGAGCTACGTGCGCACGCCGCTCGTCGACAAGCAGATCGCCGATCAGGCACGCGTGCACGGCATCTCCACGGAGGCCGTCATCCGCGACATCATGCTCGCGCCCGCCGCCCGCAAGCGCCTCCTCGAGCCCGGTGAGATCGCCGCCTACGTCACCTTCCTCTGCTCCGACGCGGCCGCGGGAATTACGGGATCGCTCCAGGTCATCGACGGAGGCTGGACGGCGCGGTAACTAGGCGCCGCGGGTCACGTGGGAGAGGTGCGACTCCTGAGGTTCAGCCCCCTCGAGCTCGAGGAGGAAGTCATCGAGGATGAGGTTGAACTCCTCGGGCTTATCCATCTGCACCCAGTGGCTCGCTCCGGCGATGATCTGGTGCGGGACGTCTGGGCGAAGGCGATGCAGATCGTTCGGGCTGTCGGCCTGCGCGGCGGTCACGAGTAGCGTCGGCCCCGAATACCCATCGAGATCGGCCACCGGATCGTATGCGAAGGCCTCGTCCATGATCTTGAGTGCCGCGTCCTGCGGAATGCTTCTGAACTCCGAGGTGACCTGCGCGCGGACCTTCGGTTGGGCTCCGCTGAGAAGCTTCTCCATGAAGTCGGCCGACGTTTTCTCGTAGTCGGATCTCATCGCCGTCATGATCTCCCGCGCGTGCTCGTCGGGGACATTTCCCGGTGCGTCGACGAGAACGAGACCGGCCACGCGCTCGGGGTGGTTACAGGCGAAGGCGACAGCGGCCGCGCCGCCGAGGCTATGCCCGACGAGCACGAAGCGCGGGAGCGCGAGCGCGTCCGCGACCACGCCAATATCTTCGGCCAGAGAATCGACCGCGTAGTCGAGGTCCCGCGGCGCCTGCGATCGGCCGTGACCGCGCAGGTCGAACGCGATTGCTCGCCGGTGGGGCCGCACATGCTCGAGCTGCGCCGACCAATGCGATAGGGTCCCGCCGAACGAATGCACGAAGACGACGGGCACGCCACCACGGCCGCCATCATCCACAGAAAGTGGGCCCGCGAGACCCGGAACTTCCTTTCTTCTCACAGGTCGAGTGTGCCGCGGTTTTCGCACCGTGTGAGCCGCGTTACGCGACCGTGCCCGGAGAGTCATCGACTCGACATGGTGAGTCCTACCCCGGACGGATGGCCTGGGGGAAGGTGAAGAGCTCCTTTGGGTCGTACGCGCGCTTGATGCGCTGAAGGCGCGGGTAGTTCGTCCCGTAATACGCGTCGGGCCAGTCGGCGAGATCGGGATCGGCGTAGTTTGCGTACGCAGCGGTGCCGTCCTTCGCGCGCACCGCGCCGTGATACGAGCGCAGCCAGGCGACCGCGTCGGTCTCGCGCGAAGGATCGGACCAGCCGACCACGAATTGGAGCACGCCCAGAGCGCGGCGGTGCGGGAACGCCGTCGCATCCATCGCGACGTTCGACACCGCGCCGCCAAGCGCGTCGTAGATCACGGATGCCGAGGTCCCCACCGGAGGATTCGCGAGACCGGTCACCAGCAGATCGATCGCGCCGGCCGAGAGCGCCTCGCTGGCGACGATCGACTTCGCGGCGAAGGTCTCGCGCTCGAGCACGCCCTCAGGCGTCTGGCCGCGGAGGTGGCACTGTGACGCGGTCCGCCCGGCGCACCCCGCGTCGAGCAGCATCACGTCCATGAATGAGCTCACCTGCGTGCCACGGCTCGCGCGGAGGCCCGATGCAGCGTCGAGGCGGTCGAGCTCCGCGCGCAGCGACGAGATCCCATCGGTGCCGACCGCGTACAGGCTGAGTCGCGCGCCGGCCGGATCCGCGTCGAGATGCAGGTTCGACCAGACCGTCGCGGGAGCCTCGCGCTGCCAGCTCTGCCACGCCGCGATGACCGGGTTCGCGGCCGACCACGGCCACGAGAGGAAGCCGAGCGCGAGCGGGCCGGCGGGATGGGTGCGGAAAGTGAGCGAGGTGACCGCGCCGAAGCTCCCGCCGCCGCCGCGCAGGGCCCAGAAAAGATCCGGTTCGCGCTGGGCATCGCATTCGACGATCCGGCCGTCGGCGGTGACGACCTCGGCCGCGAGCAGGTCATCGGAGGTGAGACCCCAGGATCGCGACAGCACGCCGACACCGCCGCCAAGGGCTAGTCCGGTGATGCCGACGGTCGCGCAGCTCCCGCCGGGCAGACCTGCGCCGGCGGGCGCAAGCGCCGCGTACACGTCGATGAGCTTCGCGCCCGCGCCCACGGTCACGCGACCCTGCGCGGGTGCTTCGATGCGGCTTATCGGCCCCGTGTCGACGACCAGGCCGGTGCCGGTGGACCAGCCGCCGTAGCTGTGCCCTCCGCTCCGTAGCGCGAGAGGAACCCCGGTCTGCGCGGCGAACGCCACGCACGTGCGGACGTCGTCGACCGACACGCAGCGCGCGACACCCTGCGGACGGATCGAATCGAAGCGCGTGTTGTAGAGGATCCGCGCCGCGTCGTACGCGGGATCCGCTGGGCGAACGAGCTCGCCTTTGAGCGCGCGCCCGAGCGAATCCCAGTCCGCGGCGCGGGCCGTGGGCGTCGCTGCGGGAGACGCGGGCGCAGGCGTGCCTTCCTGCGTCGGCGAGGGGCTGGCCGATGCGGGCGCGAAGACGCACGACGCGAGCGCGCTCGCGCTCGCGATGCCGGCCGCGCGGAGAAAGCGGCGGCGATCCATCATCGGCGCGCGTCAAGAGATCGCGAGCGCCCGCACCTCATCGACGGCGGCTGGGTTCTCGAGCGATGAGAGATCGCCGAGGTCGGCCTTGCCGAGATACGCGCCGCGGATCACGCGGCGCAGGATCTTCGCGTTCCGGGTCTTCGGGAGCTGCGTCACGAAGCACACGCCGTCGGGGCGAAGCGGCTTCCCGAGGACCTCCGCGACCTTGTCCTGCACCGAGCGCGCGAGCTCGGGCCCGGCCTCGTGTCCGGGCCGCAGCACGGCGAAGACCACGATGACCTCGCCTTTGATCTCGTGCGGGACGCCGATCGCGGCGGCTTCCGACACCGCGGGGTGCGCGACCGCGGCGGATTCGACCTCGGCCGGCCCGACCCGTTTGCCCGCCACCTTCAGGGTGTCGTCGCTGCGGCCTTCGATGTACCAGAAGCCCTCCTCATCGATCCGCGCCCAGTCGCCGTGGACCCAGACGTTCTCGATGCGGCTCCAGTACGTCTGCAGATAGCGGCTCTCGCTGGTGTGCGGGTCGCGCCAGAAGCCGCGCGTCATCCCCGGCCAGGGTTTGCGGATGACGAGCTCGCCGACCGCGCCGCGCACCGGCCGACCCTGCTCGTCAACGACATCCGCCGCCATGCCCGGGCAGGGGCCGGCGAACGAGCCCGGCTGGATCGGCGTCCAGGTCGTGCATCCGACGATCCCGCCGGAGACCTCGGTGCCGCCCGAGTAGTTGATGACTGGGCATCGCGACTCGCCGACGTTCCGGAAATACCACCACCATGGGTCGGGGTTCCACGGCTCGCCGGTCGAGCCGAGCACGAAGAGCGAGGACCGATCCGTTGATCGCACGGGCCCTTCCCCGGAGCGCATCAGTCCACGGATCGCGGTGGGCGAGATGCCCAGATGCGTGACCTGATGCCGCTCGACGATCGACCACATGCGCGATGCGTCGGGAAAGTCCGGGGTGCCGTCGTAGAGGACGATCGTCGCCCCGAGCATCAGCCCACCGGTAATCAGCCAGGGTCCCATCATCCAGCCGATGTCGGTGGACCAGAGAATCACGTCGCGTTCCTGAAGGTCGAAGCAGTGCGCGAGATCCTGCGCCGCTTTCACCGGAAAGCCCCCGTGCACGTGTAGCGCGCCCTTCGGCTTTCCCGTCGTGCCGGACGTGTAGATGACCATGAACGGGTCCTCGGCGCTGGTGTCGGCGATATCGAGAGAAGAGGTTTCTCCATCGCTGGCGATCTGCTCCCACCACGAATCACGCGCCTTCCAGGGAACCTCGCGGTGCAACCGACGGACGACCACGACGTCTTTGACCGATGGGGCCGCATCGGCGGCAGCGTCGGCGGTCTCCTTCATCGCAACGACCTGTCCGCGACGGTAGAAGCCGTCCGCGCAGATAAGGACCTTGGCGTCAGCATCGCGCAGCCGACCGGCGATCGCCTCGGCACCGTAGCCCGAGAACACCGGTATGAAGATCGCCCCGATCGCCCCGATCGCGAGGACCGCGACGACGCATTCGACCGTGAGCGGGAGGAAGACCGCAACGCGGTCGCCTCGCTCGACTCCGAGCTTGCGCAAGCCTGCCGCGATGTGGGCAGTCTGGGTAGCGAGCTGGCCGTAGGTGAGCGTGCGGACGGCGCCTTCCTCGGCTTCGGCGATCACCGCGACGCGCCCCGGGTCGTGGCGGAGCGCGGTCGCCACGTAATTCATGCGGCCGCCGGTCCACCACGTCGTCCATGGCATCCCGCGACTTTGGTCCACTGCCTGGCTGTACGGGACGCGCCACTGGATCGCGAGCTCGCGTTCGGTCGCGCGCCAGAAGCCCTCGAGGTCATCGGTGGACCAGCGCAGCAATGACGCGTAGTCGCGATGACCGTTGCGCTCCGCAAAGCGGCGCAGGCGGCTTCGCTCGAGGTACCGGTCGGTGGGCTCCCACGCGGAACGCATCACGCCACGGTACGACAGCGCGACGCTCAGCTTCTGACGGGGTCGAGGAGCCAATCGAGGTGCAGCCAAACGATACGCGAGTAGCGCCATACAAACGGCGCGGCGATGAAGAAGAGCCCGTCGGCGAGGACCAGCACCACGAGGAAATCCCAGCGCGTCGCGAGGAAAACAGCGAGGAAGATGAGCCCCAGCACCGGTATCCCGATCGCATAACTCGCGACCATCGCGCCGGTCCAGTAGCCGCTCTCGCGTTCGAAACGGAGCCCGCATACCGGACAGTTCTCGTTCATCGTGAAGATCCCACGCCAGACCCGGCCCTGCAGGCAGCGCGGGCAACGGCCGGCAAGGATCGCGGGGAGCCTTCGCACGTCAGAAGTACTGCAGGAGGGCCGCCGCCATCACGATCGCGACGAGCGTGCCCACGATCAGGACGAGTGGCACCAGGTAAAAGACGAGGGCGCCCATCACGAAGATCGCGCGTGCGCGATCGCTCGGTACCTCGTAGTGCAGCTCGATGCCGCGGTAGATGACCATTCCGAACCAGACGAGCATGACGATGCTGAGCGCGGTCGCGAGCTGCGCGCCCGCGCCCTGGGCGCCAAAGATGATCCCCGCGAGCGAGGTCGGCGCCTGATATACGAGCTCCGCGTACGCGAAGAGCACGAGCAGCGGGATGAAGGGATGACCGCGCGCGCCGCGAAGCCGCGCGGCCGCGTGCATCGCGCTCGATCCCAGAAGCCAAAGGAAGATCGGCGTGATCGCCGACGCGACCACGAGCGCATCGAACGATCGCTGCAGCAGGTACACGAGGACCGCGGTGCGCTCGACGCCGATGGCAGCGAGCAGCGTATCGACGGCGGGGCTGCGCGTCGGCCCGAAGACGATGTCCTCGACACGGATGCTCGTGGCCATGCGGTAGGCGCCGGCAGTCGAGAAGATCATGGCCAGCGCGATGCACGCGAGCGCCTGTGGCAGCGATCCCGTCCGAAGGGCCCATGCCGCGAAGCGCCTTGGCCGTTGGAGCTCGGCGACAGGCTCGCTCAACGGAACGCGGCTGCGAGCGCCTCGCGCACGGCCTCATCGGTCGCACCGTCGACCGCGGTCCTGGCGCTGCCGCTCAAGAGCGGCGGGTGCTGGTCGTGGAGCTCCGGCGGAATCGGCGCGCCGAGCATCAGCAGGTACTCCATCGACCACGTGCGGCGCACCGCGTCGAGGTCGTATCCGCCGCCACCCATCGCGACCCAGGGATAGAGCGTCGACACGAACCACCGCACCACGTGCTGACGCGCGTGCGTGGAGAGCTGAAGATGCGTGAGCGGGTCGGTGAAGTGCGGGTCGATGCCCTGCTGGGTCACGAGCACGTCCGGCCGAAAGCGCGCCACGAGCGGCGGGACGATGGCGTCGAACGCGCGCACGTACGCCGGATCGTCCGTATACGGGGGAAGCGCAACGTTGATGCTGTAGCCGGCTCCCTTGCCGGTGCCGCGTTCGTCGGCGAACCCTGTGCCCGGGAAAAGCGTGCGGCCGGTCTCGTGCAACGAGACGGTGAGCACCTGGTCGGTCTCGTAGAACGCCGCCTGCACACCATCCCCGTGATGGGCGTCGATGTCGACGTAGGCGACCTTCATCCCGCGGTCGGCGAGGAGCCCACACACGATCGCCGGATCGTTGTAGATGCAGAAGCCCGACGCACGGCGACGCATCGCGTGATGCAGCCCGCCGGCGCCGTTGAACGCGACGCGTGCGCGACCCGCGATCACCTCCTCCATCGCCACGACCGAGGCGCCGGTCGTGAGAAGCGAGGCATCGTGCATTCCCCGGAACGGGGGCGTGTCGCCCCATGCGGCGAGACCCCACTCGGAGTAATCGAGGTCAGGCTGGCCGGACGCCCGGGCGATGGCGTCGACGTATGCGGGATCGTGGACACGCAGGATCTCGGCGCGCGTCGCGTTGCGAGGCTCAAGAAGACGGGCGCCGGGCCTCGCGAAGGCGCCGAGCCGCTCGAGGGTGTCGTGCACGCCGCGCAGCCGCCAGGGCTTGAGCGGATGGTCTTCGCGGTACACGTGCGACGCGAGTCGCGGGTCCCAAACGAATCCCGCGGCGCCGCTCACGTCTTTCGTATGCGGTCGAGCGTCAGGAAGTTGAATGGATAAGGATGATGCTCGTCGGCCGGGTGCGGAACGTTCTCGACGACGAGCCAGTCGGTGCCGTTGAAGTCGAAATAGGTATCACCGCCGACATCCGCATCGACCTGCGTGAGGTAGATGCGATCGGCCATCGCGAGGAACAGCCGGAACACCTGGGCCCCGCCGAAGACGATCACTTCAGGCGCGTCACCCGCGAGTCCGAGCGCCTCCTCGGGGGTTCGCGCTGTGAGAACGCCCTCCGGATGGAATGCCGGGTCGCGTGTGAGCACGATATTCGTGCGTCCTGACAAGGGTCGGCCGATTGATTCGTATGTGCGGCGACCCATGATGAGCGGCTTCCCCATCGTGACCTGACGCACGCGCCTCATATCGTCGGGGAGCCGCCAAGGGAGACCGCCATTCTTGCCGATCACCTTGTTGCGGTCGAACGCAACGACGAACGAGATTCGGCTCAAACCGCCATCTTCGCCTTGATCGGCGGATGGTGCTGGTAGTTCTGAAGGCGCGCGAAGCCATCGAGGAGCGGGCCGGGCGACTCGCCGCGCTTCGCTCGGGCGACGATCTCGCGGTACCGCGCGACGGCGTCATCGACCCCGCGCAGCTCGGGGTCCAGCCAGAGCGCCGGCGAAGGGAACGGCTCGCGCTCGAGCTGCTCTCGCGCGGCGTCGACGTGATCCGCGTACACGTGCGCGTCGGCAAGGACGTGAACGAACTCATGCGCCTCGAGGTCGACCTCGCGCGCCACAAGGTGCAGGAGCAACGCGTATTCGGCCATGTTGAAGGGCACCCCGAGCACAAGATCGCACGAGCGCTGATACATCATCAACGAGAGGCGCGGACCGGCGACGAAGAATTGGAAGAGGGCGTGACACGCCGGCAGCGACGTCGCCTCGATCTCGCCGGGGTTCCACGCGCTCACGACCATGCGGCGGCTCGCCGGTTGCTCGCGGATGAGACGGATCGCCTCACGCAGCTGGTCGATGTGCCTCCCGTCGGGCGCGATCCAATCGCGCCACTGCTGGCCGTAGTTGCGTCCAGCGTCCCCAGGAAAGCGCGCACGCCCGCGCCAGTAGTCGGCGAACGCATTGCCATCCCAGATATGCACCCCGAGCGCGTGCAGCTCGTTCACGTCAGAGCTTCCGGCGAGGAACCAGAGGAGCTCCGCGACGACCGATCGGAACGCGAGACGTTTCGTAGTGACCGCGGGGAAGCCTGCCGCGAGATCGAAGCGCATCGCCTCGCCGAAGATCGCCCGTGTGCCGACGCCGGTGCGGTCCGCGCGGTCGTCGCCTGCGGCGAGCGCCCTCTTCAAGATCTCCAGGTACTGACGCACGCTCGGGTCAGGCCTCGACGCGGCGGTAGACGCGGCCGCCGGCACGGATCCAGCGGACCGCGCCGCTCTCGTCGCGAATGACCTCGCCTTTGAGGTCTTGGAGAGGACCTTCCAGGCAGACGAACCGATCCTCGTCGGTGAACGCGATCGGCGAAGGCGGTGGATCGCTGGGCCGGGGCTTGACGCCGAGGACGTTGTGGCTGGTCGAGCGATAGAGGAGCACGCCGTCGCCACCCGCCCGAAGCTCGACATCGGCGAGCGCGGCCGTGTAGCGCGCAACGAGCTCGTCGCGGCGCGTCTTGGTCATGCGGACGTGCTCGGCTTCGGGCTCGTCGACGCCGAGGAAGGTCTTGAGCGCCCACTTGGTGATCGACTCATGCAGCAAAGCGCCACGCCCGGAATTGGTCTGGACCGCGATCGCGAAGGCCCGCTCCGGTGCGAGCATCAGTACGCCCTGCTGTCCGATCGCGGCCCCGCCGTGGTACTGGATCGTGACTCCGCCGACCTCGCGGAGGAACCAGGCCACACCCACAGCACGGTCGTTGTCGGCCGGCGCGAGACGCGTGCGCATGAGCTCGATCGAGCCGACCGATAGCAGACGACCGCCATCCGGCGTGCGCCCGTCGCCGAGATGGAATCGTGCGTAGGCGAGGAGCTCGCGCACGCTCGAGACCACACCGCCGACAGGGGTCGTCGCGCGCGGGAAGGCCCACGGGCGGGCGACGCGTGGCTGCTCGTCAACGATCACGTGCCCGATCGCGACGCGGTGCGTGATCGCCTC
>VBDX01000180.1 GCA_005881885.1 Chloroflexota bacterium | reverse complement strand
GTGCCTGCCGCCCGTCATCTCGCCGTTTCGCCTGATTTTCGCGACGTACCTCCGGATCGAACACGGCAAGTTATAAAACCACTGCTCTACCGTTGAGCTAGGTCGGCGTTGTTCTCCTTTCCATTTTCGCATCCCCGCGTTGGGTCGCTCCAGAGACTCGCTCGACGTTCCCTCGCCTCTTCCCCATCTGATCTCATCGCGGAACAGCCGAACGCTCGGAAAGCCGGCATCATTGGGCGAACCAACCGACGCCACGGCCAACATCGAACGGTCTAACGAGAAAAGGCGCCGCCATCGTCGAACGTGAACGCGGACTAATCTGGCGGCATGCGCGGTCTCGGGCGGACGCGCCCGGTGTTGATTGGCGCGTTGACGTTGCTGCTTGTCGTCGCGGTCGTAACTCTTCTCTTCCTCCTCGCCACTCGGAATTTCATCGCCTCTAGATCGGCGGGCGGCCTCGCGGGCAGCACGCTCCAAGGATGGCAGATCAGCGAGGGTGTTCAGCGGTTCGGAGAGGTCGTTCCAGGATTCGATCTCGCGGCGCGCGCGGGTATGGCTCCGCCAGCGCTCGTCCTGCTTGCCACGCTGAATAGCGCATTCCTCGTCGTTCTCGCCACCAGTCTCGCTCTCGGTATTGGCGTTCCCGTTGGCTTCTGGGTCGCTGTCCACGCCCCACGACGTCTCGTCGTGTTGCTCAAGAGTGCCGCCAACGTCGGCGTCGCTTTCCCGGCGTTCTTCGTCGCCTTCTTGCTGCAAGTACTCGCAGTCGAGCTCGCTGGGAGGTTCGGGCACACGGTGCTTCCGGTTTACGGCTTCGGGCTTGATGCCCATATCGTCATTCCGGTAATCGCGCTCGCCCTCGCGCCGCTGGCCTACGTGCTACGCCTCGTCGCGCTGAGCGCCACAGAACTCAACGCACGCGACTTCGTCCGCACTGCACGCGCGAAGGGCCTAGCGGAGATTGCCGTGGTTTACCGACACATCGCACCGAACATGGTCGGTGCGATCGGAGAGGCGGGCCTCGGCGCGCTTCGCTTTGTTCTCGCAGGCCTCGTCATCGTCGAGTACTTGCTCGTCTGGCCCGGCTTGGGTGTGCTCGCGTTGCGCGCGGCCAATGTGCAGGACTTGCCGATCTTTCTCTCGAGCGCCCTCGTCCTCGCCGGGCTCTTTTACCTCACCGATCTAGGGTTGGATCTCGTGACGCATCGTCGCGGGCTCATCGTCGGATGACTGCGATCGCGTTCGTCCGGTCCAAACCTGAGCGCGGACAGCCACGGCGACGCCGCGAGATCGACTGGTCACTTGTCGCTGGTGCGCTGTTCTTTGGAGCGTTGATCCTCCTCGCGATCTACGGACCCCTGATCGCCCCGCATGACATCTACTACTCCCGCTCGCTCGTCGATGGCAAGGCGCCACCCTTCCCGCCGAGTCCCGATTACGCCCTCGGGTCCGACGGCATCGGTCGCGACCGGCTGAGCTGGCTGCTCGTCGGCGCGCGAGGCACCGTTGTCATCGCGTTCGCGGCCGCAGCGCTGCGCGTGATCCTCGGCGCGAGCCTTGGCCTCGTCGCGGGATTCCACAACGGCGCGATCGGAGGCGTGCTCCGCCGCTTGGCTCTCGGGCTCTCGTCCGTCCCCGCGACGATCGCCACGCTGTTAGCGGTCATCGCGCTGAACCTACGTCCAGACGGATTCGTGCTCGCGCTCGGGCTCGTCGGCTGGGCAGAGCCCTTCCATCAGGCGCGCCGCTACGCACGGTCAGAGGGCGCGCGACCGTTCATGGAGAGCGCCCGCAGTCTGGGCTTTAGCGATCAACGGCTGCTCTTCCGCCACCTCCTTCCGAACGTAGCCCCTGCGCTGTTGACGACCGCTGCCTTCCAGGTAGCTGCGGTGCTGCTGCTGATGGCGGAGCTCGCCCTGCTCAGCGTCTTCGTCGGCGGCGCGGTGATCGTCGACTACGACAGCCGTGGCAACGCGATCGTCGCCCCGATGATCCCGAACTGGGCGAGCATGCTCGCGACGACGCGGCCGGTCGTGAGCCTCTACGGCGATCTCGCCGCAGTGCTGCTTCCTGGCGGCGCACTCCTCGGTGCGGTGCTCGCGACCAACCTGTTCGGGGACGCCCTCGCCGCGCGGGCGCAACGCCTCGACGTGTATCGGCTCTTCTCGCGGCGCCAACTGTTCGCGCTCGCCGGGCTTGCCGTGACGATCGCATTGTCGGTCGGCGCGTGGCCCTCACGGCTTGCTGCCGAAACGGACTACGCGCGTGGCTTCGATACCGGTCGTGCCGAAGCGCTCGCGCGAGACCTCGCGACGCTTGGCCCGCGCACAAACGGCTCCGCGGAAGCCGAAAGCGCCAGCGCCCTTCTGGCGCAGCAGCTCAATGGCCAAGTGGTGCGAGCGAGAGATGGCGCTAAGGTCGTGACGGAAAGCGAGCTGCGGATCGGCGGTCTCGGGCTGCCGGCCGGCGCCGTTACGGTCCTGTCGATCGACGACGCCGACTTGAGCGGTCCCTTGGTCTACATCGATGTCACTTCCCTGTTCGGGCAAACCCCCGCGCAAGTCAGCGGGGCCATCGTCGTTCTCGATCGCCTCTCCCCGGGCATCCTCGGGAACGTTGCTCAGCGCTTGGTCGCGGCGGATGCGCGGGCCGTGGTTGCGCTCGACACAATCCCGCAGAACTACCTACGTGGCTCGGGCCTCTATCCGCTACCCGCCGTGCAGATGCCGACCGCTGCGCTGACCGTATTTCTGCATCGCTCCCTTCCTGATCTGCAAACACAGCATTCCCGCTCTGTCACCTTGGCGGATGAAGCAACCCTGCATGTGCGAACGGAAAGCCGCGAGACCTTGATAACGAATGTCGTTACCCACATAGGCGTCTCCCTGGAGAGCCGCCCGCTCGTAATCATCACCGCGAGCTACGACTCGGCACCCGGTGTCAACACACGCTGGGACAGCGCGACCGCAGCTGCGGTCCTCGTCGCAGTCGTTGACCGTGTACGGGTTGCGCCGCTCGACCTTGAGGTCGAGGCCGTCGCGACCTCCGCGGACTTCCAGAACTGGGCCGGCCTTCGGCTCGCCTTGGCGCAGCTCGACCGAGCGGACCGCGGGCGGCTCCAGGCGGTTGTTCTGATTGGTCCTTCGCTGTCAGACACGCTCGTGGTCGAGACGCAGACCGACATCGGAATGCCCAGCGGGACCGGCCGCCTCGCAGCCCGGCTGCAGGACGTTTTGGGCGTCGCCACATCACCGCGGCCTGCAGGGGATCTCCTCCGGGCTATTCAGTCGACCCGAGTGGCTGCGCCCCC
>VBDX01000179.1 GCA_005881885.1 Chloroflexota bacterium | reverse complement strand
GACCCGGAACAGCTTTGCGCCTTCGAGGAACTCGAACTTCGAGTCCGGCGTCGCGTCGCGTTGGCCTATCCAGACCTTGTCGCCGGTCTTGGCAAGGTAGTTGGTGTGTCCGAAGTCCGACGTCAGGACGATGTCCGAGTTCGTTGCCTCGAAGGCCTTGTTCGTGTTCACCGCGACGGTGCTCGCCGTGTCACTGCTGGTCAACGACAGAGTGAGGTCGAAGATGTCGAGCCCCGGGAACGACGTCGACGATGCGGTGTCCGAGCCGCGCAGTCGGAGGTTCTGGCCGAGCGTCACACCGCCGAACTCCCGCCATGAGCCACCGGTCGCGTGCGCGCCGGACTGCGTCGTCGCGAAGGTCATGTACTTGCCGCTGTAGGCGCCTTCGCGCTGCCCGATGTAGAAGTAGTCCCCTCCCCAGGGCGAGCTCGCATCCCACTTCCACAGGCCTGCGCCCGGGGCGCGTGACGCGGTCCAGGCGATCGGCGACGTGCTCGTCCAGACGCCGTTCGCATACGTCACCCGATGGTCACGAGTCGCCGGTACTCCCGCGGCATCGTCGAAGGAGCGCTCGCGCAAGAACAGACCCTGCTGGTCGTGCATGAGATCGACACGGTTCCAGTCGAGAGCTCCCGAACCGAGGGCGAGCATGCCGGTGATCGTGCCGGTCGTTTCCAGGTAGCTGAGGTAGAGGTTGACGCCACTGCCGTGCCAGTAACGGCCGTTCGTGCGCTCCGGGGCGGCGACGAACTCTCCGCCCGCAGCGAGCTCGCCGTAGCTCCGGCTGGTCGCGTTGATCGCGGCTTCCGTCGGCGCGCCGGCGGGATCGGTCGCACGGCTCTCGCTGATGATCTGCTGATAGGCGAGCGCGCCATCCGTCAGCTCGCGGTGCAGTGACAGCGTGCTGCGCTCTTGGTAGGTCATGTTGCCGGAGTCGATGTGGTACAGGCCGAACTGCGACTCCTTGGTGTAGTTGGACTGTAGCTCCCAGTTGTCCATGAGGGACCAGTGCAAGTAGCCGAGCACGGTGGCTCCATCTTTCATCGCCTGCTGGATCTCACGGACCTCGGCCACGATGAACGGAGCCCGGTTGCGATCGGCGCGCTCCGGCAGCCCGTTCTCGGTGATCAGGACCGGCATGTTCCACTTGTTCTTCGATCGCATGATCAGCTCGTAGAGCCCCTGCGGATAGAGATCCCAACCCATGTCGTTGAGGATCGAGTGCGGTTCGGACTCCCCGTAGAGGTTGTTCTTGGTGTCGCCACCCAGGAATCCGATCCCCAGTCCTCCGAAGAGCACGTTATGGAAGACATGAAAGCGCCGGTAGTTGTTGATGCCCAGGAAGTCGAGATGGTTGGCCCAGTCCGCGTGGTTGATCACGATCGCGCCCTGGATCGGGGTCGGGAGGTTGAGGTAGCCGAAGTCCTCGTCCCCGTTGACCACAGCGTTGACGAAGTAGTCATTTCCGAAATAGTCGAAATTGCTGGCGGCGACCGCGTTGAGGAGCACCTGGGCCGGCACCGAGGTCGCGGCCGGGATGACCGCGCCCATCTGGTGCGCGAACCCGACCTTGGCGGCCGTGGCGCCGTCCGCGGAAACGTCGTCGCAGCTGCTCGGGAACTTGACGCAGTCCTTGATGACGTCGTACGCCCGCACGTGGGCGAGGATCAGGTTTCGAAGGACCGCTTTCGCACGGCCCCCGTCGAGCGCGTACCCCGCCGGCCAGATGCCGGCGATGTAGCCGACCACGACTTGCGAGAGCACCGGCTCGTTCACCGTCAGCCAGATGTCAACGACGTCTTTTAGCTCGGGAACGACGTGCTTCACGTACTCGACGAAAGCGTCGACGGTATCTGGATTGCCGGTGTTCGGGTTGTTCTCCCAGCCCCGCAGCGAGCTCAGATAGCCGGTGTCGTCGACGGGCTGGCACAGACCAAAGCACCCGTTGGCTTCGGACGGCGTCAGCGCCCAGATGGGAAGCGTGAAGTGATGCAGCGTGACGACCGGGGTGATGCCCCGCTTGCGCATTTCTTGGAGCATGTCCTTGTAATGCGCGATCGCCGACTCATCGAAGACACCGGGCTGCGGTTCGATGCGTCCCCACTCGAGGCTGATCCGGAAGGAGTTGAGGCCGAGCGTCCTGGCGTTGTCGAAGTCGCGCTTATAGACCGCGGGATCCCAGAACTTATCTGCCTCTCCGGCCTGTTGAATATCGATCGCCTGGCCGGCGATCTTGGTGTTGTTGTTGACGCGGTAGTGGACGTTGCTGTTGCCGAAGAAGAAATCGTAGTCGTCGCACGGCGAGCCGAGGTTCTGCCAGGGATTGCCCGGCCCAGGCTGCAGGCAGTTGATGCCGCCTTCGACCTGATAGGAGGAAGTCGCGGCACCCCACAGGAAGGGCGTTCCTGCCGGAGTCGCGGGGAGGCTCGCGGGAGCGGTCGCCGCGACAGCCGCGCTCGCGTGACTGGCAGAGGCGGTCGCGGGAACTGCGACCGCGAGAGCCGGAACCAGCGCAAGAACAGCTAGCCAACCGCTCAGTCTCGGTCGTCGAATCACAAAGCTGCGCTGCCCGCCGCTTCCAAACGTCGTCCTCCCGCGTCGCGTCGGCGGGCGATGCTAGACAGGGCACTACGACGTGTTGTCGCGAAGCGGTCGCGATGCCGCGAATCGCCGTCATTGCATTCGTCTTGATCGAGGCAATCGGTTCAGGTTCGCGCGAGCGGAGCGTGGGCCTCGAGCAAGGAGCGAGCCGCAGCGATTTACGCCGACCGCCGCCTTCGAGCGCAGTCCATTTGACTGAGACTTCTCTGATCTCGCGCAGCTTGCTGCGCGCTGGTGCCAAGGGCTTTGAGGCCGTCAGTCCGACGCGAAGCTCAGCGCCGAGCGACGAGTCGCGCGAGCTCGGCGCCGCGGACGAAGCGCATCGCGACGATCACGAGTGCGACAGTCAGCGCGATCAGCAGCGTCGATAGGGCCGCGAGTGTGGGGTTCTGGTACTGCTCGAGATACAAGAACATCTGCACCGGCAGCGTCGCGTTCGACGGGCGCACGAGGAAGATCGAGGCCTCGGTCTCATCGAACGACGTGATGAACGCGAAGACTGCGGCGACGATGAGGCCGGCGCGGATCTGTGGCAGCGTCACCTGCCAAAACGTTCGCAACGGACCTGCGCCGAGGTCCATGGCGGCCTCCTCGAGCGTCCGGTTGACGTTCACAAGGCTTGCGGTGAGCAGCACGATCGCGAAGGGCAGCGACAGCATCGCGTGGACGAGGACGAGGCTCGTCGTAGTGCCCAAGAGCCGCAGTCGGATGAGGAGGATGAACACGGCGATGCCGATGGCCACACGTGGCACGACGAGCGGCGAGAGAAAGAAGGCGCTCAAAATGCCGCGCGCGCGCACCTTGCCACGCACGAGCGCAAGTGCCGCGAGCATCCCGGCAGTCACGGCCACG
>VBDX01000178.1 GCA_005881885.1 Chloroflexota bacterium | reverse complement strand
CGTCGGGCACCTCGATCCGCAGGGTGCCGTTCGCCGCAAGTGGTGCGATCCCGAACCGCTCGGCGATCTCCTTCGCCGCGGCCGGCACATCCGCGACCGTCAGCGTGATCACGTCCCCGCCGATACGAGACTTGAGCTCCGCCGGCGTGCCGAGCGCGACGATCTTGCCACGGTCGATGATCGCGATGCGGTCGCAAAACTCGGCCTCGTCCATGTAGTGCGTCGTCATGAAGAGCGTGACGCCCTCGCGACGTCGCAGCTCCTGGAGGTAGTCCCAGATGTGCTTGCGGGTCTGGGGATCGAGTCCCAGGGTGGGCTCGTCGAGGAAGAGCACCTTCGGGTGGTGAAGGACGCCACGCGCGATCTCGAGGCGCCGCTTCATGCC
>VBDX01000177.1 GCA_005881885.1 Chloroflexota bacterium | reverse complement strand
GACGCGAAGCAGCTCATCGATGCGCTGGCGCCGCAGCGCGCCCGGCACGCCATAGATGCGGCCGTGCAGCTCGAGGTTCTCGCGTGCGGTCAGCTGGTCGTCGAGCGAGGGATCCTGGAAGACGAGGCCGATACGCGATCGGACAGCCCCCGGGTCATGCGCGACATCGATGCCCGCGACGCGTGCCTCACCGGCCGTCGGCCGCAGGAGCGTGCAGAGGATGCTGATCGTCGTCGTCTTGCCGGCGCCGTTCGGGCCGAGGAAGCCGAAGACCTCGCCTGGCTCGACTTCGAGATCGATGCCGCGGACCGCCTCGAGATCGCCGTACGTCTTGACAAGGCCGCGAACCTCGATGACCGCGCTCACGATCATTTGCCGTACGCGGCGACGGGCTCGGCTTCGGTCTGGCGGGTGATCGCCGCGCGGCCGCGCAGCGGTACCTCCTGCAGGAAGAGCGAGACGATCGCGGCGAGCGCCGCGACGCCGGCAGCGATGAGGAAGACGTCGTGAGTCGCCGAGGCGAGCGCCCCGCGGATCGCAAGGAGCAGCTCTGCGGGTATCCGCCCGGTCGCCGACGGGTCGAAGATGGCCTGCGCGTTGCTGCCCGCGGCGACCGCCCCGGCGAACTGCGGCGGAACCGCCGCCGCGATCTTCTGGGGCAGCTCGTGGGAGAGGACGGCCCCGAGTATCGCGACGCCCACGGTGCTCCCAATGTTCCGCCAGAACTGGATCTGGCTCGAGACGACGCCGAGGTATCTCACATCGACGGCGCTTTGGGTCGCGTTCAGATAGAGCGGCATGCCGACGCCGACGCCGAGCCCCACCAGAACGAGATCGCGTACGACTTCGACCTCGGGCGCGCCGACGTTCACCTGTGCGAGCAGCCAGAGACCAATGACCAGAATGACGCTCCCCACCGTGCCGAGATATCGGTATCGCTTGATCCGAACCATGAGCTGCCCGGTGACGACGCTCGCGGCGATGAGACCGACCATGAGTGGGGTGATGAGGAGGCCAGAGTTCGTCGCGGGGATCCCGAGGACGCCCTGGTAGATGAGGCTCACGTACAGGATCGCGCCGAACATCGCGAACCCCAAGAGGAATCCGACGACGGTGGAGACGGCGAACGTGGGGTTCTTCCAGAGGTCGAAGGGCACTACCGGGTGCGGTGTGCGCCGCTCGATGACGAAGAAGATCACGGCCATGATCGCCGCGACGAGCAGCAGGCCAAGGACCTCGGGGGAGCTGAAGTCATGGTCACGCGTGATCGAGAGCGCGATGAGCATCGGCACGAGCGTCGCCGCGAGCGTGATCGCTCCGGCAAAATCGATGTCGCGCCACGACGCCTTGTGCACGACCGACGGGAGCGTGACGAAGCAGACCGCCACCGCCAGGATCCCCACGGGAACGTTCACGTAGAAGACCCAGCGCCAGCTCAGGTTGTCAGTGAGATATCCGCCGACGGTCGGCCCAACGACGGAGGCCAGCCCGAAGATCCCGCCGAAGACGCCCTGCAGCTTCGCGCGCTGGGCGGGGGGATAGAGGTCGCCGATGGTCGCGAAGACGCTGGCGAAGAGCACGCCGCCGAAGATCCCCTGGATGCCCCGAAATGCGACAAGCTCGGCCATGTTCTGGGCCTGGCCGCAGAGCGCGGACGCCAGGACGAATCCGATCATCCCTCCGAGCAGAAACGGCTTGCGGCCGAAGAGATCGCCCAGTTTGCCCGCGATGGGAGTGAGCGTCGTCGACGCGACCAGATATGCCGTTGCGACCCACGCGTAGTACTCGAGGCCGTTGAGGTCGGCGACGATCCGCGGGAGCGCGGTGCCGACGATCGTCTGATCGAGCGCCGCGAGGAACAGGGCGAGCCCGACCCCAACGGTCGCCAGGATCCGTGCGTTTCTGGTCATCTCACCGGACATTCGCGGTCTCCTTGGTGATGGCTTCGATCGCGTCATGCAGGTCGGTAAGGGCGGCTCGCAGGCGGGCGCGCTTCTCGGCCGACAGACGCACGAGCACGTTCGCGACGCGATGCTTCATGTAATCGCGGTATCGGTCGAGCTCGTGGCGACCGCGCGCCGTCAGCTCCACGAGCACGACGCGACGATCGTTTGAATCCTCGAGCCGCCTCGTCAAGCCGTCGCGCGTCAGCGAGTCGACGAGCTCGGTCAGCGCGGGCGCCGTCATCGCGCAACGCTGCGCGAGGTCGCCGCTACGCATCGCGCGTTCTCGGAGCTGCCACATGACGCCCGCCCGATTGGCGGACATCGGCCCCTGCTCCCCACTCGCGTGCATCGCCATCTTGCCGAGCCGCGGGAGCGTGGCCAGGAGAAGTCCGGCCAGCTCGAGGTCGTCGCTCCGGGTCGCACCGGAACGCTCCGTAAGGGTGGTCATCGAGGTTCGGTCTCCAAATAGTTCGGGATACGAAATATAAGGAACCCGCAGGAATGAGGCAACCGCAGAAAGTGCGTCGTTCGCTACAGAAAGGCCGAGGGCGTGGTCTAGCCGGCGCCGGACTCCACGAATGGCTGCTCGATGTCAGCCGCGAAGAACTTCGTGCCGCCGCACGTCGGGCACCGCGAGGGTGCATCGGTCCCGTGCACGACGGTCCCGCAGGCCTCGCAGCGGAAATGCTTCTGGCCGCCCTTGGCGGGGATGACCGCCGGTGACTCCGCGAGCAGCTGGCGGATCTGCCCGAGCTCGCTCGCCACGCGCAAAGGCTCGATTCCCGCGCCAGTCTGGTCCGCCTCGACGAGGCGGTTCATGAGCGCGTCCAGGTGCTCGAGAGCTTCCTTCACGACCGGCCTCCCCTGTGGACGACAGGATAAAGCGCTCACATGCATCCACGCGCACCGCTTGCGGCGCGCGTGGCCGATGAGCGCTTCGCGCTATGCGGCCGTGCTGGCCTTCGAGGCCTCGGCCGCGATCCGGCGCGACCCGATCAGGTACGCGACCACGCCGATCACGAGGACAACCGCGTATGCGCCGGCACCAAAGGTCGGTAGGCCGAGCGCCCGATCGAGCGAGTACGGACCCGGATCAGCGACTCCGCTGATCGCGGCGATGGCGCCGAGCGTGAACGGGAATTCGATACCACCCTTGGAGTTCCAAAATCCCTTCGCCCAGTGAGCGCGCGCGATGGCCACGCCCATCTGGATCGTGAGCGCCGCGGCGACCAGAGGGACGAGGAAACCGAGCGCGAACGCGATGCCACCCGCGAGCTCCGCGAACGCGGAAACGTACGCCCAGAAGACCGGCGGCCGCATGCCCATACGGGTGA
>VBDX01000183.1 GCA_005881885.1 Chloroflexota bacterium | reverse complement strand
GCGCGAGCAGCGCACGTCATGGCATCGCGGACGATCTCCCGGTGTGGCTCTTGCTGGCCGTGTTGCCGACTTGGGCGGCCGACGTCGCCGCCTACCTGGTGGGTTCCGCGGTCGGACGTCGGAGGCTTGCCCCGAGCATCAGTCCAGGCAAGACCTGGGAGGGCACGTTCGCCGGCTTCGCGGCGGGCGCGGTGATCGTGCTGGCGATCGCGGCCGCGTTCGGTCTTCCACGTGTCCCAGCCGCGATCGTGGCGGTCGCGCTCGGTCCTGTCGGGCTTGCCGGCGACTTGCTCGAGTCGTACGTGAAGCGTCGCGCGGGCGTCAAAGACTCGGGGACGATTCTTCCCGGGCACGGAGGAGTGCTCGATCGCCTGGATAGTCTCGTGGCCGCGTCGACATTCGTGCTGCTGGTGTTCGTCGCTTGGAGCGGGTCCCAGCTGGGCGCGGAGGGCGGGTTCTTCGAGCGATTCTGAGCGCATACCGGCGCTGACCGTCGCGTCTGGGATGATGGGCCTGTGACCCCGCCTACGAGGCTGGCCGTGCTTGGCGCCACCGGATCGGTCGGGCGTCAGGCGCTGGACGTTGTGCGGGCGCACCCCGACCGCTTGCGCGTCGTCGCGCTCGGTGCGAACCGCAACGCCGACGAGCTCGGCGCGCTGGCCGTCGAATTTCCGACCGCGCGCACCGCGCTCGGCGCCAATGCGCTCGTTGCGCTGGCCACCGACCCCGACGCCGACCTCGTGCTCGTCGCGACCCCGGGCGTCGCGGCGCTGCGCGCGACGATCGCGGCTCTCGAGGACGGCAAGCGCGTCGCGCTCGCGAATAAGGAAGTCCTCGTCGCGGCGGGCCATCTGATCCGGCGCCTCGCGGGCGGAGCGGGGGAACGGCTACGTCCGGTGGACAGCGAGCACAATGGCCTCTGGCAGTGCCTCGCCGGTGAACGGCTCGAGCACGTCAGGCGCGTGGCGCTGACGGCGTCCGGGGGCGCCTTCCGCGATGTGCCGCTCGAGGCCCTACCGGGCGTGACCCCGCAGCATGCGCTCCGACATCCGACCTGGAAGATGGGTCCGAAGGTGACGATCGACTCGGCGACGCTGGTCAACAAGGGCTACGAAGTGATCGAAACGCGATGGCTCTACGGTCTGCCGTACGAGCGGATCGACGTGGTGTACCACCCCGAGAGCCTCGTGCACGCCCTCGTCGAGTACGTCGACGGAAGCGTCAAGGCCCAGCTCGCCGAACCGGACATGCGCCTCCCGATCCAGTACGCGCTGCTCTGGGATCGTGCGCCCTCGCCGGCCCCACGATTCGATTGGACCGCAGACCGGACGCTGCACTTCGGTCAGATCGAGATGGCCCGTTATCCGTGCTTCAGGGTGGTCCTCGAGACCGCGCGGTCCGAGGACCTCGCCGCGATGATCGGTCTCTCGGCCGCGGACGAGGTCGCGGTCGAGCGATTCCTGCGCGGCGAGATCCCGTTCACCGATATCGCGTCGGTGCTACGTCACGGCGCTGAGGTCGGCGCCCGGCAGGGTCGTTCGAAAGAGCCGGAGCTCGACGAGATCGTGGCCATCGACGCCGTCGTCCGAGCCGCGCTCGCGAAGATGCCGGCGGTCGCGTAATGGGCGGACTCCTCCAGTACTTCCAGGATCACCCGCTCGCGCTGCCGCTCTTCCTCGTCATGTTCACGGCGATCATCGCGGTGCACGAGTTCGGTCACTACCTCACCGCGCGGCTCCTGGGTATGCGCGTCCTGGAGTTCGCATTTGGATTCCCGCCGCGGCTCCTCGCGATCCGCCACGGCGGGATCGACTACAGCGTCAACGCTCTACCTTTCGGCGGCTTCGTGCGCATCCTCGGGCAGGACGACTTCTCGATCGAACAGGTCGGCGCGGGCGAACCGGGATCGTTCACCTCAAAGCCCTGGTGGGCGCAGGCGATCGTGCTCGCGTCCGGAGTGGTCATGAACTTCATCCTCGCGATCGCCGTGCTCACCGTCGCGTTCGCGGCCGGCACGCCGACGTCGACCGGACAGGTGCGCGTCGACCGCGTCGTGCCGGGTTCGCCAGCGGAGGCCGCCGGTATCCAACCGGGCGACATCGTGCGGTCGATCGATGGCCAGCCGATGACCAAGACGGGCGACCTCGTGAATTACGTTCGGACGCACGCCGACAAAGAGGTGAAGCTCGAGCTCGAACGGAACGGTCGACCGGTCACGATCACCGCGATGCCCAGGGCCCAGCCGCCCGAAGGCGAGGGACCCCTCGGCATAGTCCTTGGTGAGGTCACCACGAACGAGCCGGTCCCGTTGCCCCAGGCTTTCATTCAGGCGGTCGGTCTGACGGGCGACGTGATGCAGCAGATCGCGGAGCTTCCCGGCCAGCTGCTGAATCGCGCGCCCGGTACCCAGGGTCCACCGCCCGTCGGCGGCCCGATCGAGATCTTTCGCGTGACCGCCGCCGCGAGCGAATTCGGGCTCCCCACATTCCTGAAGCTCGTAGGCGTCATCTCGGTCAATCTCGGAGTGCTGAACATCATCCCGTTCCCTGGGCTCGACGGCGGGCGTCTCTTCTTCGTGCTCCTCGGGGCCGCGCTCCGCCGGCGTATTTCGCCCCAGGTCGAAGCCGCGATACATGCCGTCGGTTTCGTCCTGCTTCTCGGTCTCTTGGTGGTCGTTAGCGTCGCCGACATTCGTCGCGCGACCGGAGGCTAGCGATCGGGGGGCTCTGCCCCCCGTCCCGCGAACGCGTCGAGGCGGTTGGCGAACATCCAGCGATGCCCCTCGAGATCCTCAACGCGGTACTGACGCTGCCGTTCATTCGTTTCGGGCTCGCTCAGGATCTTGGCGCCGGCCCTCTTCGCGCGCCCGAAGTGCGTGTCGACGTCATCGATGTACACGACCAGGCCGTCCACGATGGACGGCGTCTCCAGCCATTGGCGTGCGAGCGCGCAGGCCTGCGCATGGCGGCGGGGGCCCTGGTATGCGTCGGAGGGATGGCCGACCAGTACGGTCGCGCCGTCCATATCGAGAACGACGTCGGTGACGGTTCCAGCACCATTGTGGAAGCGCTCGATCTCGCGGAAGCCGAACACCTTGGTGATCCAGTCGGCTGCGTGGCCGGCGTCCTCGTACGCGAGCATCGGGATGACGCGCTGCTCTGCCATCGTCGGCCTCCTGCGGGCGTTTGCAAGCAATGATGCACTCGCCCCTCGATCAAAACGCGGGCATGATGCGAGGGTGACGGATGCCGTCGTCGAGGTCCGCGACCTGCGCAAGACCTTCCGCGTGAGCGAACGCCAGGAAGGCCTCGCCGCGACGCTGCGGTCGTTCGTTCGGCGGCAGCGCCGCGACATAAACGCCGTCGCGGGCATCACATTTGGGATCGAGGCGGGTGAGGTAGTCGGCTTTCTCGGCCCGAACGGGGCAGGGAAGACGACCACCCTCAAGATGCTGTCTGGTCTCCTCTACCCGACCGGCGGCGAGGCCCGCGTCCTCGGATTCGTCCCATGGCGACGCGAGAACGCGTACCTGCAGCAGATGACGCTCCTCATGGGCAATCGCACGCAGCTCGTCTGGGACATCCCTGCCGCCGACAGCTTCCGCGTGCTGCAGGAGATCTACCGCGTCCCGGAGGATTCCTTCCGAAAGACGGTCGGCGAGCTCACCGAGCTGCTCGAGCTCCAAGAGCTCGTGCACAAGCCGGTGCGGAAC
>VBDX01000182.1 GCA_005881885.1 Chloroflexota bacterium | reverse complement strand
ATCGACATGCGGGTCGCGCGGGCCACCGGACGCGGTGAGCTCGCGGCCGGCTCGCTCGATGCGCGGATGCTCGACACAGAGCGGTCGGTCATCGACCGCGAGGGTGAGGAGCGACTCGAGGAGATCCGCAGGGGCCTCGGGCTCGACAAGCAGGAGGCTCACTGATTGAAGCTGCTCGTGAGCCTGGTCGTCGCTGTCGCCGTGACGCTCGTGTCATGTTCGGCGCAGCAGGACGCTGAGCTCGCCGAGCGTGCTGCTGCCAGGTTCCACGAGCAATTCAACGCCGCGCAGTTCGCGGCCATGTACGCAGACGGAGACGCTGTGCTGCGCGAGGACGGCGAGACCGAATTCATTCGAATGATGTGGCAGATCAGAGAAGAGCTTGGTGAGATGAGGAGCTCCGAGCTGGTGAGCTCAAGAAGGCAGATCGGGAACGTTCGGATCGGGGATCGAATTCTCAATGGAACGATCATGGTGCGGACTTATCACACAGAGTTCACGCACAGCTCGGCGACTCTGGTGTTCACCTGGCGTATCGCGGAAGGTCGCGCAAGGCTGATCGGTTTCGACGTCGAGGCGGACTAGAGAGACCCCGGCCCCGCGGACCGCGCCGCGGGGCCGGGACAGCCGATCAATCGGGCGCGAAGAGGCCGATCTTGTCGTAGTAGATGGTGAGGTTCGCGTCGAGCTCCTCGCGCAGCTCGATAACCACCTGGCTCACACCGGCCGGGATCTGCACCTGCCCTAGGAGCTGAGTCACGGTGTTCTTCGGTACGAGCTGCGTGAGCGTGAGCAGCGGCCCGGTCACGCCGCTCACCGTGCCTACCGCGGTGACGACGAGCGTCGGATGAGCCGCCGCCCCGCCGGTCAGGACCGTGGCATTCACGTCGTAGTACGCCCCCGCGACGACCGCGATCGCGTCAGAGGTCCATTTGCCGGCCTGCCCCGGGACCGCGCCGGCAACGATGCCGGCCGCCGCGAGGCCATCTGCGGCGTGCCCGCCCGAGACGTCGTAGCGCGTTCCCGTCCCGGTTGAGGTCCAGTTCGCCGGCTGCGACGGACTGGCCGTCGACGCCGTCTCGAACGACGAGTTCTTTACCTTGTTTCCCTTGATGAAGAAGGTTGCCATGCCGGTATTGTTCGTCTCGTCCGACTCGCGGATCGTGTTCAGCGGATCGACGGTCACTTGAGCGGTATGCGTCCCGGGCTTGCCCTGTGAGGGCCAGACGATGCTCACGTTCGCGGATGCGCCCGCAGCGAGTGACGCGACGGTCTGATCCGTGCCCTGCGTGACGCCGTCGACGGCGAAGCGCACCCTGACGTTCGTCGCCGCGCGGTACCCGATGTTGGCGACGCGCGCGGTGATTGTGACCTTGTCGCCTTCCGGCGCCTGGTTGTTGCTGAAGCTGATACCGGCGACGGTGAGGTCCGCGAGGTTCGGCACGCGCGCCGCGTAGACCTCCTGGTACGGGCCGATGTGCGTGTCCTGCCAGAAGGGGATCGCCACGTCGTCGTCGGCCACGAGTCCCTGGTAGTCGCCGATGAACTCGCCCGACCCGGAGATCGGCGGATTGATCGACGGGTCCCACATCTTCTGCGTGACGCGGATGTCGGACCAGTGCGCACCGCCGTCGTCGGAACGCGAGAGATAGGTGTCGATGTAGAAGTTGTCGGGATCGTTGCGCCGGTCGAAGTAGCTGATGTTGACCTGGCCCAGTGAGGTGACCGCGATCTGCGGCTGGAACTGGTCCTTGCCGTTTCCGATCTTGTCCTGGTTCACCCGCGCCGGCGCGCTCCAGGTGATACCGCCGTTGGTCGACTTGCTGACCAGGATGTCGCCGTCCTTCGTGCCGTTGTTCGCGGTGTGGTAGTCGGCCCACGTGACGTAGACCGAGCCGTCCGGCGACGCGGCCATCGCTGGGATCGAGAGGTTCCGGAAGCGCGAACCCGGGAGCTTCGTCGGAAGTGGATTGACGTTCGCCACAAGCACCGGCGGGCTCCAGGTCACCCCGTGGTTGTCCGAGCGCGCGGCGAACATCTGGCCGGGCGCTCCCGCGACGGTCGTCGCGTAGTGGAACCACGAGATGAAGACGGTGCCCGAGGGCGTGATGGCGAACTGGCACCCGATCTCGAGGTCCTGGCCGAGCGACACGACCTCGGGGACGCTCCAGGTGGCTCCGGCGTCGACCGACGTCGACACGACGATGTCCTGATGCAGGCCGCTGGTCGTGTCGTCGAGATTCCAGCAGCTGTACATCGTCCCGATCTTGCCGTCGCCGGGCGTGTTCGCGGCGAAGGGCGCCGTGGCCTGCGTGTAGTTGTCCACGGCGATCGCGTTCTTGTCGTCGAGGAAGAGATCGCGGAGGAGACCGCCCTGGTGATCGTGGATGACGATCGGCGCGCTCCAGTGGAGGCCGCCGTCGGTCGATTTGTGCAGGTTCATCCCCCAACCGGTCGAGGATGCACCTTGCGGCGCGTAGAGCACCATCGCGTAGGCGTTGCCCTCGTCGTCGAAGGTCGTCCACACGTCGCTCGTCGTGACGAGGCACGCCGCGGAGAACGTCGGGCCATCCGGGCAGTCACTCGGAAGCGCCGTCGGATACCCCGGCAGCTGACCGGTGTCGGTCCAGGTCCGGCCGCCGTCGAACGACGCGTACATGCCGATCTTGAACAGATAGTTCGCGAGGTTGACGTACATCTTGGAACCCGCGACGAGGTTGTTGTGGTTGCGCGGGTTCATCGTGATGTGCGGCTCGGAGTGCGAGAGGTATGGGTCGCTGCTCGCGCGGTACGCCGGGTAACCCGGCGGGTTCGTGACGATCGGCGGGGTGGCGGCGTGGCCGGCCGTGACGAAGAACGTGGCGTGCCCGTCATAGCTCGACGCCAAGACTGCGAACGCGACCGCGACGACGTAGTAGCCGCCCGCGGCGTTGTCGATGATCGCGTTCTCAGGCTGCCCCGCGACTCCGCCTGAGCTCGTGACGAAGCTGCCCTTGGTACCGTCGGCGTTGCGCACGTACACGTAGAGATCGATGTCGTTCGTACCGAAGTTGTCGAGGCGCACCGCCACCCCGCCGGCCTTGTTCGTCCAGAAGGAGGGTGCAACGTTCACGTTCAGCGTGAAGACGTCGCAGGCACTCGATCCGGACGTGGCCTGCGGCGATTTCGGCTGGCCCGAGGCGTCGAAGCACTTCGCGCCGCGGTCGCCGGAGGTGTAGGTGCCGCCGGCGAAGACCGGGCCGGACCAGTTGGTGGAAGTCGCTGTATCGCTGACGCTGCCGCTCGCCGGCGTTGCTGCGAGCGTGTGCGGAGAGATGAGCGCGAGAAGCGCGAGGACAAGGCTGAAGACGACAAGCCGACGCACGTGATCCTCCCGTCGCGCCTTACTGGCGCGCCGGTGCGGCGCTCGCTGCAAGTAACGGTCCAGTAACCGTGGAAAAGGCGCTCGCTCGGCCGCCTCGTTTACCGAACCTCTACCTGGAACGCCTCTCCTGATCCTTGCGACTCTTCCCGTCGCGAACTTCGCGCAACGCCGAGAGGTTCTCGACCTCGATCCGATCCTTGTTGCGGCCTGCCGCCCGCTTCATCCGGATCAGGTCATCAAGCGATGCAACCATCACCCGAAGCCCGCCAACATCCATTTCGTCCGCGCTGTGCACTAAGAGCTGGTAGTCGAGCCCTCCGCCTGGGTCGCCGAGACA
>VBDX01000137.1 GCA_005881885.1 Chloroflexota bacterium | reverse complement strand
TGCAGCTGGACGATCGTCTCGCCACTCGCCCACGCGTAGTGATCGGTCCGGTTCGGAATGAGCAAGAACGAGCCGACCGGAAGGTCCTTCGCGGCCTCGCGGCTCGCCGACCGGCCCATCCCGATCACGAACGTGCCTTGGATGACGGTGAGATGCTCGTCGTTCGGATGCGCATGCGGCGGCAGCGTGTACCCATCCGGAAAGCGGAGTCGGAGCGTGTACGGCCCGGGCTTCGTGGTGTCACCCTCGAGCACCGAGATGTCGGCGCCCGGCGGATAGGCGGCGGGTGCCTTCGTCCACTGCAGCTCCAGCGGCTGCGAGCTTGCCGGGGTGAACGCGAGCGGGACGATCGTCCGCGCGGGCGAGGCCGAGGGCGGCGTCGGTGGGTTCGGCGTGGCCGCTCCTCCGCACGCCGCGAGAACGATGGACGCGACCAGGATCGATGAACGGATCACGGCTCGATCTCCATCATCGCGACGACCTGCTCCTCGCCGAAGTCGAGATCGTGCGCGTCCTTCGCGTGCCGCTTGACCGCTTGGATGAGATGCTTCTCCGCGTCGGTCGTCGCCCCGACGGATGGAGCGCGGAACTCCAGACCGCATGAGCAGCGCACCAGCTTCTTCACGGCGATCACTCCCTTCGCGCTCATGTTGCCCTCCCTCTCGAACTCGCCGGCGGTTGGCCGCCCGGCGGCGCCACGACCCTACGACCGATGCCCCCGGCTTAACCTTGCAGCCACCTTGGCTCCGAAGGTGAACGACCTGGGTAGGCCTACTAGTGGGGAATACGGGCTGCGATTCCAGATCTGCGGCCGGCTGGCAGTGGTGCTCGGTGGGAAGCACGTTGGGGAGGCCGAGCTCGCCGGCCGGCAGGGCCACCGCCTGTGGACGTATCTCGTTCTCAACCGCTCACGGCCGGTCGGACGCGACGAACTGGCCGCGGCGGTCTGGTCCGATGACCTTCCGGATGCCTGGGACGAAGCCCTCAGTGCCCTGGCAAGCAGGATTCGCGCGGCGCTGCGTCCGATCACGCAGGAGGCGCCGGCCCTTCAGATTCAACATGCGACCGGCAGGTACATGCTCGAGACCCCCGCCGGAACCTTCGTGGACCACGAGCGGGCTCGCGCCGCGCTTCACGAGGCTGAGCTGGCGTCGCGAAAGTCTGAGCTCGCACGCACCTGGACCGAAGCAAGAGTCGCACTCGAGATCTGCCGGAGAGGCTTTCTCGCGGGCGACGAGGCGCCGTGGATCATCGGGCAGCGCCGTCTGCTCCTCGAAGGGACCCATCGCGCCTTCGAGCTGCTCACATCGGCTGACCTCGAGCGCGGCCGACCGGAGGACGCGGCAGCATCCGCGCGTCAACTCGTCGAGCTCGATCCGCTTCGTGAGTCGGGATACCGCCTGCTCATGCGTGCCCTCGCTGCGAACGGTGACCGGGGTGAGGCCTTTCGGGTGATGGAACGCTGCCGGCAGACGCTTCGGGACGTGGCCGCAGTCGCGCCATCTCCAGAGACGGAGCGAGTCTTCCATGAGGTGACCGCGGAGCCTTTATGACCTCGGAGAAGCAGGGGGCGGGCCACCCTCCCGGCTCGGTGTTGAACAACTTGGGCAGCTGACTTTCCGCAGAAATAGACGCCTGCCCCGAAGGAGACAGTTGGAATTGCGAGGCAATCGGGTTTCGCCGGCCGTGGCGTTGGCGCTGACTGGGGATCAGGCCCCTTTCAGCTAGGGGTTCCGATTCAGTCGCTCCGGCACCGTCCTTTCGTCCGCATCGCGCTTCCCTACGACGCATGCACGCGAACGGCTACACGCGCGGCTCGTCTTCCTCGAACTGCTCGCGCAGGAGCATTCGGCTGTAGTCGCCCCCGGCGGGCGCGTCGCGCGCCGGTAGCAGGCGGAGAGTGCGTACGATCGCCGCTCATTCCGATCGAGCCATGCGTCGATCGCCGGCCCTCAGCTGCGCGGGTCGAGGACACCTGATCGCCGCGCGAGAAGAGAGGGGCGCCGCGGCCCCTCTCCTTGGTCGCGCGCGGGTCACCCGATGATCTTCTTGGCCTCGCCCTCGAGCTCGAGGATGTGCAACCCCGTGTCGGCGCGATCAACGATGTAGACGAAGCCGCGGTCGTCGGTCGCGACGTTGTTTGTCTGGATGACCTGCCGGCAGACGTTGGGAACGCCTCTCAGCGTGCCACAGCGCAGGTCGGTGGCGCGGGTTGTCTTTGGGACGAAGGAGGCCACCTCCGTCGGGTTGTAGGGATCGCGGACGTCGATGGCTCGCACGCCGGCGTTGAAGTACGAGACGAAGACAACCTTCTTGTAGAACGGCGGCCCGAACTCCTCGTTTGTCGCATGCGGACCGAAGCGGCCGCCGCGATCGATGAAGTTGTTGCCGTCCTTACCTCCGGCTGACGACAGCACCTCGAAGGTGGAGATCGACTGCGGCCTGCCCTCATTGGTGACATCCACCATGAAGGTCAGGTGACGGAACTCGTCGCCGAAGGCCCCCCCTGCCTCGGAGACCACCACCACGATGTCGCGCATCGTCCTGCTCGGTGTGTCATTCCCGGTGTCGGTCACGAAGTCCGGGACGGTCATCTTGCCGAGGGGCCAGCTGGTGTGCGCGCCGTTGTCAGGGTTCATGATGAGCCGCCCGAGCTCCGCGGTCTTGTAGTCGATCGGACTTGTGCTGAGGAGCAAGCTGCGATCGACGATCTGCATGACGCCGTTCGAGCCCACGCCGTATGCGAAGTACACCCGGTTGCCGGCCGGACCCGTCGAGATGGGCCCGTGGATCGCCGGTACCGTACTGAAGTGGGGTGGGATCACGCCGCCCGGCTGCTGCCCGTCCAGTGCCCAGTCGCGGATGAACACCGGGCTCGCCGGGTTACTCATATTGAAGATCATGATGTGGTTGCCCGCCCTCCAGCCCGCCGCCGTGTCCGTGGCGCGCCTTCCGACGAGGTAAGCGATGCCCGTCTCGGGTTCCCACCAGTTCTTGTGGGTACCGGTCAGGCCCGCGACGACCGGGTTCCCGCCTGGGACTGTGCGGACGCCAGTGGGATGGCTCGGGTCGGTGACGTCCCAGACCTCGTGCGCGGAGTTGGCGTACGCGCGCAGCAGGTACACCTTGCCGGGCGTGCCGAGGGCCGCGCTGCCGTCATTCACGCGGTTCATCTGCGCGCCGCCGTCGGCGCCGTTGTCGACCGGGAGATGGAAGAGATATTTCGGTTTCTTAGGGTCGGTGACGTCGACGATCGACGTGCCGTTCAACTCGTTCACACCGGTTAGCGGATTGAACGACGGCAGACGTGCCCCGGTCACCGGGTCGTTTCCCAGCGCGTGATGGCCGGCGAAGAGGATGTACCGGTCCCCTGAATAGCGATGGACCACGGGCTGGTATGTCGAGCGGCTCTGAAGGTCATTAAAGCCGACGAGCTTCATGTCCTTCGGCTCGTGCTTATCGCCGGGGTCAGCCGCGACCCGCCCCACCCCGGACTTGATCACCGACGCGGCAGCGGCGGACTTTCCCGTGAGCGCCGCGCCGGCGATGCTGACGGCGCCGGCACCTACCCCGGCGAGTACTTTCCGGCGGCTGATGCCGACCTGTGGTCCGTCCTCCTTTCCTGACTTCTTCGCGGAATCGCGAGCAACCGCGTCCATACCCAAACTCCCCCTCGCTCGGCGCGGGCGCCTCCGCCCGTGCCGGCGCACACTGAACGGCCAGTATTCGCTTCGTCTCGCCGTTGTGGATAACTGCGCGGCTCTACCGTCTTCGGTCGCGAAGCGCGCTGGCCGGCGACATCGCGCGGATCCCCAGACCTCGGGCGGCGACCTCACCCCAGTGAACGGCGTGGTAGCTAACCCATCGGTTCACGTGCGGCGTTAGCGCGCGGGCACCACCCGAATGATCCGGTCGCCATTCCCGTTGCTCGTCGTGAGGATGAGGGCGCCGTCCGGGGCGCTCGTCGCGCTGCGCAGCCGACCGTACTTCTGGTCGAAGAGCACGTCGCGAGCGAGCACCTGCCCCGCCTCGACAGAAAAGCGCCGGACGTCCTGCTCTTTCAACGTAGCAACGACGAGCGAGTCGTCCCATGCGCCCCAACCGGCGCCGGACAGGAATGCTGCGCCCGCCACCGCGTAGCTCACAGTGCCCGAGCTCCACGCTGGGTCGCTGAATCCTCGGAGCGAGCCGCCCGGGCCAAGCGCGGTCGGCCAGCCGAAATTCGCACCCGCGGTCACGAGATCGATCTCGTCCTGCATCTGATCGCCGGCGTCGACCACGTAGCACGCGCCGGTCCCGGGTTGGAACGCGAGCCCACCCGGATTCCGTAAGCCGACCGCGTACACCGGTCCTGGCGCGGCCTGTCCACGGAGCGTCGGGTTGTCGTACGGCACCGATCCATCGACGTTGATCCGCAGGACCTTTCCGTTGAAAGACGTGGCGTCCTGCGCGAGCGCTCCCTGACCGGCATCGCCGGTCGCGATCCAGAGCTTGCGATCCGGACCGAATCGCAGGCGGCAGGAGTCGTGGACCCCGGCGGCCGCGATGCCGATGCGCATCACGACGCCGTCGAGCGTGAGCGTGGTCCCAGCCAGACGATAGCGAAGGATCTGGTTCCGCCAGTCGCCCTGGTCGGTCCGCGAGGCGCACACGTAGAGCAGCGCGTTGCTCGCGAAGTCGGGATCGAGCGCGAGGCCGAGGAGTCCGGCTTCACCCATCGCCCTAACGCCGGCGACCTGCGCCGTCGCGATCCGCTTGGCCATCTTCGCGGTGCTCTCGAACACGCTGATCGTTCCGGGCCGTTCGGTGACGAACATGCGGCCATCGTCCGCGACCGCGACATCCCACGGTACGACGAGGCCGGATTGGATGACCGTCTCGCTAATCGCTGGCGCTGCCGCAGAGGGGGTCGGTGCACCCGCGATCCCTCCTCCGGGCGCGCACCCGCAGGCGAGTAGCGCCAGAACCGCGACCGCGGCGAGGACGCGACCACCCACCGCGGTACATTCTCCACCCACCCGTGCCACACTCGGGCCCTGCCCCCTTCTTTGACACGGATTCTCGACGCGCGCGGCGCGTCGCGCCTCGCCCTCTCGCCCGACGGGACGACCCTCTACTACGTAAGCGACCTCACCGGCACGATTCAGCTGTGGAGCGTCCCCGCCGCCGGCGGCGCGCCAGTGCGCCTTTCGTACGAGTCCGACCGCGTCGGCGCGTACCGGGTCTCGCCGAACGGCACGCACGTCGCGTACGGCGCGGATGAGGGCGGCGACGAGCGCTGGGTCGTCTGGGTCATGCGCGCCGATGGGAGCGAGGCGCGCCCTCTCACGAACCGACGGGATCGGATCCATCACGTCGTGGACTGGACGCCGGATAGCCGGGCGGTCCTCGCGTTCGCGAACCTCAGGGACGAGCGCTACTTCGATCTTCACGAGATCCCCCTGGATGGGAGTACACCCAGGCTTCTCTTTCGTCACGACGGCACGGGTTTTCGGGCCACCGCGCTGCCGGACGGTCGCGTGGTTGTCACGACGAACCGGTCGCGAAGCGACGAGAACCACCTCACCCTGCTCGAACGTGATGGGTCGGCGCGGCGGCTGACGCCGGACAGTCCCGCCGCGATGCACGTGGAGGCGCATGCGTACGACGGAGGTGTCCTGGTCCTCTCCGACCGCGGGCGCGATAAGCCGGCGATCGCGCGCGTCGGTCTGGACGGGTCATTTGCGTACGCAGTGACGCCCGATTCGGTCGTCGACGATCTGGATGTCGCCGGGCCACGCTACGCGTACGCGCTCAATCTCGACGGCCACAGCGAGGTGCACCTGGTCAGCGAGGGCAAGGACTCGGTCCTCGGGGGTCTTCCGCCCGGCGATCTGGCGACGGATCTCATCGGCAACAGCCTGACGCTCGCTCCCGACGGGACCATCGCGCTGGCGTGGGCCCGGTACGACGCGCCGTCCGCCGTTTACGTCGCACAACCGGGACGGCTGGCGAGACTCGTCGTGCCGCCGCAGATGGCGGGTCTCTTGCCGGCGGGGCTGCCCGAAGAGGAGCTTGTGTCGTGGCGTTCGTTCGACGAGCGGACGATCCCGGGATTCTTGCTGCGACCGCGCGGTGCTCGGAGCGGGCCGCGACCGACCGTCGTCCAGGTGCACGGCGGCCCCGAAGGCCAGGCCCGTCCGCTCTGGAACCCACTCACCGTTGCGCTCGTCGCGGCGGGCTTCAACGTGCTGCAGCCGAACGTCCGCGGCTCGGCGGGCTACGGCCGCGCATATATGTCGCTCGACGACGTGCGGTTGCGGATGGACTCGGTGAAAGACCTCGATGCCGGCGCGGCCTGGCTCGCCGAGGCGGGCATCGCGCCGGCGAACCGTATCGGCGTCATCGGCGGCTCGTACGGCGGCTTCATGACCCTCGCAGCGATCACGTTCTGTCCGGAGCGAAATTGGGCAGCCGCGGTCGATATTGTCGGCATTGCCTCGTGGCAGACGTTTTTTGCGAAAACGGCTTCGTGGCGCCGCCCGCTCCGCGCGGCGGAGTACGGCGATCCAGTGAAGGACGCGGACTTCCTCGAGTCGATCTCGCCGCTCAACTTCGTCGACCGCATCCGCACGCCGCTCATGGTCATTCACGGCGCGAACGACCCGCGCGTGCCGGTGGAAGAGGCAGAGCAGATCGTCGCGACGCTCCGCTCACGCGGCCGCGTCGTTGATTACCTCCGCTATCCGGATGAGGGGCATGGGCTCGCCAAGGCGAAGAACCGTGCCGACGCGTGGCCGAAGGTGGTCGCCTTCTTCGAGAAGTACCTGGCGGCTGACTAAGCCGCGGGCGTGCGCAACGCGAGCGGCAGCGTGAAGGTGAATGTGCTGCCGCGGCCGGGTCCTTCGCTCTCCGCCCAGATGCGGCCACCATGGGCCGCGACGATCTCCTTGCAGATCGAGAGGCCGAGGCCCTGACCCGCGACCGCTTCGGACGCGCCGCCGACGCGATAGAAGCGATCGAAGATCCTAGCGAGGTGCTCGTTCGGGATGCCGACCCCGCGGTCGGTGACGCTCACCTTGCCCTCGCCCTCACCGGCGTTCACGCGGACCACGATCGGCTGCGCGGGCGATGAGTACTTGAGAGCGTTTGCGAGCAGGTTGTCGAGGAGCTGCGCGAAACGCGCATGGCCGATCGCGAGCCGGACCGACTCGGCCGGAGCGTCGAGGTCGATCGTGGCTCCGCGGACGCGCGCCCGGGCGATCGCCTCTTTGGCCTCGGCCGCTGCGTCGACGGCACCTTCTACGCCCGCGACGCGCTGCTCGGTGCTGAGCAGGTCCGCCATGAGGCGTTCGAGCTGCGCGAGCTGCCCCTGCACCGCCTGAAGGTTTCGGGACATGAGGGTCGCGTAGCCGTGCACCGCGGTGAGCGGGTTCTTGAGCTCGTGCACCGCCGTCGCGAGCGCGTCCTCTTTCGCCCGGAGCGCGCCGCCCAGACTCTCGACGTCACGCCCCAGCTCCTTGGCGGCTCGCTGTAGCTCGTCACGCTCGGCGATCAGCGCCAGACGATCTCGTGCGCCGTGCGCGATCCGCTCGAGGAGTGGGAGCCGGGCGGTGAGCCTCTCGACCGTGCCGATCGTTGCGAGCACCCGGCCCTCGGAGAGGCCGACGAGCGCCACCGTCGCTCCGGGCTCGAGCACGTTCGCCACGGCGGGGGATGATGTGGCGGGAACGATCGCCGGAAGCCGCCGGTCGCGGGCCAGCTCGAGGAGCGCGCTACCCGGCAGGTCGCCGGCGATCACGGTCCCGTCGGCGAGGCGGAAGATGGTGGCTCGCCCACCGACCAGAGTGCCCGCCTCGAGGAGGCAGGACGCGAGCACGGCCGCCTGGGCGCGCTCAGCGCCGATCACCCCGAGCGCGCGCACCGTGGCCTCGAGCGAGGCCGCCTCCTCCTCACGCCGGACTCGCTCGAACGCCGCGGCGAGCAACGATCCGGCGTCGCCGACAAGGTCGTGGATCGCGCCCGCGGTCGTCGCCCGCTCCTCGGGACTCGACGCGTCAAGGGCGACGCCCATCGTAATCGGCGGATCCGTGGATACCGGGATCGCAAGTCCGCTCATGTCCGGCACGATTCGTTCAAGTCCGCCGGGCGAGCGCAGGGCGCGGAGGGCTTCGGCGGACACGACGATCTCGCCAGCCGGTGCCGCTCCGGCGGTGAAGCTTGTCCGCAGACGCTGATCGGTGCCGAGCCGCCAGGCCCACGCCCCGCGAACCCGGGGAAGATGCGCGACCTCCGTGACGAGCGTTCGCAGGACCTCGCTCGGGTCGCGCTGACGGCTGAGGGCACCGAGCGCCCGCGCGTGCACGCGCGACCAGATGGTCTCGAGGTCCTGCCGCCGGAGGGCCCAAACGATCTCCGCGGTCACGAGTCCTATCGCGATCAGTGCCTGGACCGGCCAGAGATCGGTCGCGCGCGCCTGCTCACCACGAAGGATGAGCGCCGCGTCGTAGCCCACGACCGCGAGCGCCGTCGAGGTGACCGCGCCTACCGGCCCCGAGCCAAGGGCGGCCGCGCCGATCGCGAATACGTAAAGGATCCAGGGCGCGAGCTCGAGCGGGAACGCGAAGACGAGAGCCGTGATAGCGACGAGGTCGACGGCCGGCGAGAGCGCCGCCACCCGCCGCGCCGCCGGGAAGAAGCGGAGGACCAACGCGGCGGCCAGATAAAGAAGCAGTACGCCTGCCGCGAGAGAGAGCCCGCCCGCGCCGCCGAGGAGGACAAGGGTGCCGCCGAGCGCGATCGCCGCGAGCCGGATAAGCAGGTGGGCACGCTCGCGTGCCTCGTCGACGGCTGCGGTGCGACCCACTTGCTCTAGTTAGTAACGCATCCGGCGCGAGGCCGGGTGCGCGGGCTAGTAGCTCGCTACCAGGATGCGACTTGGATCGTTGTCGAGCTCTATGACATGAGCGACACGGAGGCGGGGCGCGTCCAGCACCGCGATGGCGTGGGTCAGTCCCGCCAGGGCGACATAGAGCTGGTCTCCGTTCGGTGACACGGCGAGGTCGGCGACCGATCCGAGGAATGCGGCCGACGAAGCGAGCTTTTTCTCGCGGATGGCGATCGCCGCGACGCCGTTGCCCGAGCCGACGTACAGGATGTCCTCGCGCGGCGAGACCGCGAGGGATGTCGCCTGCACGTCGATCGTGATGCGGTCTGTGACCGCGTACTGCTCGGTGTCGACCACGTCGATGATCCTCATCCCGGCGATCGCCGCGTAGATCCGAGTGCCCGAGCCGGCCATGGCCATCGCCGCGGGCGGCCCGTCGAGCGGGATCGTATAGGGCGTCCGGCCGCCGAGATTCAGGTACAGGAGATCGATTCCGCGCGGCGTCGCGACGAAGACGTGGTTGTGCTTGTAGCTGGGGGCGAGCGCCTCCGGCTGCCCGTGGTAGGCAAAGTACTCGTTCTGACCCGTCTGGAGATCGATCTGCTCCACGCCGCTCGGCCCCACGACCATCAGGGAGTGCCCGTCTCGGTTCGCCGCTACGACCCCGTTGACGGTCAACGACTGTTTCGTGGTCGCGTTGCCGGTCACGATGTCCTGCGCCACCACGAAGCGGTCCGTGTACGAGTAGACCGTCCGCTCATCGGTCCCGAGCGCTATCTGGGTGACGTTGCGGGAGTCGCCCGCAAGCAGATCCCCCGGCTGGCTCGCATCGGGATGCATCGCCTTCACCGCGCCGCCCGCGAGCGCAACGATAGTCACGGCGCGCGGCTGTCGCGGCGCCGCAGGCTCGTAGTGGTCGATCGTCGCGCGACGCTTTTTGGTCCAGCCGTCCTTCTCGACGAAGGGGTAGGGATCGACCATGCCCCCCGGCCCCAGGATGGGGTAGGGCGTATCGCCGACGTGGTCGCCGTCGGCGTCTTTTCCCTTGTAGTCGGCCCAGTAGTTGCCTTCCTTCGTCTGGGCGTCGTACCAGATGTTCGATCCCTCGGTGTTGTCGCTGACCTGCGGGTTGTTGCCGATCACGTTGTTGTGGAAGATCACGTTCTCCTTCGCGTCGCTGAACCAGATACCCCAGTTGATGTTCGAGTCGATCGTGTTGTCGGTCACCCGGTTGCCCTTGCTCGCATACATGTAGAGCCCGTACCCGCCGGGGCTGTTGTAGGTCTGCCGCGCGAGCAGATTGCCCTGCAGGAGGGAATCGTCGGAGTTCTGCAGGTGCAGACCGTAGATGTTGAACTCGACGTCGGAGGCTTTGACCGTGATCTTCTTCGAGGCGTGGATGTAGAAGCCGAAGCGATTACGTTGCGTCGTCACGTTCTCGATGGTGCTCGACTCCATATCGATGAAGTAGATGCCGGTCGAAAATCCGATGGTCTTGCCGTTCCGGATCGTCACGCCGGTGTGGCCGCCGACCCGCACGCCGACGCTGTCGAGCTGCGGCAGCGGCCAGGTCTGGGGTCCCATCCCCGGACCGGTGAGGGCGTGACCTCCCAGGTCGACGGTGATGTTGTCGACATCGATGACCATGCCGTCGCCCTGGCACGTCAGGTCATTCGCGAGCGTGAAGCTCTCGCTCACGCGCATCGCGCAGCGGCCCTCGCGCGAAGGGAACATCACGGCCGTGGAAGGCGCGACGCTCGCGCCAGGCGACGGAGTCGTGCCGGCCGGACTCGTCGTGGCGGGCGGCGCGGGCGCGGGGGAAGAACCGGCCTGGCAGGCGACCACCGCGGCCAGAACGAACACGACGGGGGCGGGGGGGCAGCGCCCCACGATTAGTCGCATTGTCGCAAGGCTATACAGCCGCCGCGAGGCCTGGGTTCCCGCAGACTCGCACGATGCGCGAAGAAGCGGTCAGGATCGACGACCGCCTGGAGGCCACGCTCCGCATCCCCGACGTGGCGCCGACCGCGATCGTCGTCATCGCGCATCCGCTGCCGACACACGGCGGCACGATGCGCAACCCGCTCGTCGCCGCGATCGCGCGCGCCTGTGCGCAGCGCGGCTGGTACGCGTTGCGCTTCAACTTCCGCGGCGTCGGGGAGAGCGAGGGCGAATGGACCGGTGGACGCGCGGAGACGGAGGACCTCGCCGCGGCGGTCGATCACGCGCGGTCGTTCGCGCCGGCCCTGCCGCTCGGTCTCGTTGGCTACAGCTTCGGCGCGTTCCAGGTCCTCGCGTATCTCGCTCGCGGCGGGACGGCCGACGCGGTCGCGCTCGTGGGGGTCGGCACGAAGGATGTGAACTTCGCGCCGCGCGCGCTTCCCCAGGTGCCCGTCGGCACGTTCGTCGTCGCTGCCGAGAACGACCAATTCGGGACCGCGGACGAGCTGCGAGCAGCGATCCCGCACGCGCGCATCGCCGTTGTGAGCGGCGTCGATCACTTCTTCGTCGGGAAAAGAGACGAAGTCGGACGGCTCGTGGCCGAGGAGCTGGCGCGAGTACTGCCTGTACCATCGCATTTCCCATGACCGCAGAAGTCACGACCGCCGCGCCATCCACTTCCGCGAAGAAGACGCGGAAGCGCATCCTCACGGGCGATCGTCCGACCGCAAAGAGCTTCCACCTCGGGAACTACTACGGCACGCTCGCAAATCGGGTGAAGCTGCAGGATGAGTACGAGAGCTTTTTCCTGATAGCCGATTACCACATGCTTACGACTCGGGTCGCGGACCTCGAAGAGATCGGTCAGAACATCCGCGAGCTCGTCACCGACTACCTCTCTGTGGGAATCGACCCCAAGAAGAGCACGATCTATCTCCAGTCGCTCATACCCGAGGTCACAGAGCTCTTCCTCTACTTCGCCATGCTCGTCACTGTGCCCCGGGCGCAACGCATCCCGACGCTGAAGGACCAGATGCGCGACCACAACCTGGCGGTTCCGACTTACGGGCTCCTCGGGTATCCGATCCTGCAAGCCGCGGACATCCTCATGGTCAAAGGCGATCTCGTCCCCGTCGGTCGCGACCAGGAGTCGCACGTCGAGCTGACCCGTGAGGTGGCGCGGCGCTTCAACGAGCTCTTCGGGGCAGTCTTCCCGGTTCCGGAGGCACTCATTCCCGAGGGCGGCATGCTTCCGGGCATCGACGGCGCGAGCAAGATGGGAAAGAGCCTCGGGAATGCCATCTTCCTGACCGACGACCCCAAGACCGTCGAGAAGAAGATCAGGTCGATGTACACGGACCCGAACCGCATCCATCCGACCGACCCCGGCCGAGTCGAGGGGAACCCGGTCTTCGTCTACCACGACATCTTCAATCCAGACAGGGCCGAGGTCGAGGACCTCAAGCGCCGGTATCGAGAGGGCCAGGTCCGCGACGTGGAGGTGAAGGAGAAGCTCATCGTCGCGGTTGAGGAGTTCCTTCGCCCGATCCGCGAGCGCCGAGCGCGATACGCGGCCGATCCGAAGGGCGTGGACCGCATCATCGAGGAGGGGAGCGAGCGAGCCCGCGCCGAGGCGCGCAAGACCCTTCACGAGGTGCGTTCGGCGATGCACCTCGATTACTTCGGCCTCTAGCCTCCGGCGAAACATGCCTCGCCTCTACGTCCTCGTTCTCTCCGGCGGCGCCGGAACGCGACTCTGGCCGCTCTCTCGACGCGAGCGTCCCAAGCAGTTCCTCGACCTCCTCGGTGACCGCACGCTCCTGCAGGACACAGTCGATCGCGTCTCGGAGACCGTCCCCGCCGAACGCATCTTCGTCGTCGCGCCGCCTGAGCATCGGGCGCTCATCCACGAACAGCTTCCCGAGCTCCGGAGCGATCACCTCGTGGTCGAGCCCTACCCCCGCGGCAACGCGGCCGCCGTCGGCCTCGCGATGGCCGCGCTCGCGGCGTTCGACCCGGAGGCGGTCGTGGCGGTGCTGCCCTCCGACCACGTCGTGGAGAAGCGCGCGGAGCTCCGGAAGGTCTTGATCGCGGCGACCACCGCCGCCGAGCGGGGCCACCTGGTCACGCTCGGTATCACCCCGACCGCTCCCGACACCGGGTTCGGCTACATCGAGGCGGGCGACAAGCTCGACGTAGAGGGCCCGGTGGAAGTGCGCGCGGTGAAGCGCTTCGTGGAGAAGCCCAAACGCGATCAGGCCGAACGGATGGTCGCCGCGGGTGGCCATTACTGGAACGCGGGGATGTTCGTCTGGCGCGTGGAGGAAGTCCTGCGCGCCTACGGGGAGCATCTACCGGCGACGGCGAAGGCCATCGACGCCCTTCGCGACGCGATCGGCTCCCCTCGATACGAGTCGGTGCTCGGGGAGGTCTGGGAGGAGACCGACCGGACGACGATCGACTACGGCATCATCGAGAAAGCCTCCAACGTGGCCGTCGTCCCGGCGGAGATCGGCTGGCACGACATCGGCTCGTGGGCGCGCCTCGCCGAGCTCGTCCAGAAGACGGACAACTGGGCGTCCGGCGACCAGGTCGCCGAGGACGCTCACGGCAACTACGTCTGGGCGCCCGGGAAGACGGTTGCGTTAATAGGTGTGGAAGGGCTTGTCGTCGTGGACACCCCCGACGCCCTTCTCGTGACCTCGAAAGAGCGCTCCGGGGACGTGAAAACGGTGGTCGACCGCCTCAGGCGGGAAGAGCGGGACGATCTCCTCTAGCGGAGGCCCGCGTGGCGTGTAGGGTCGTCTGCCTGTCTGCTGCGGTGGACGGCCCCGTTAGAGTGGATACAGGAGGGGCGCCCGTGAGGGCGCCTTTCGCTAAGTGAAAGGAACCTAGTTTTGGCCGAAACGGCGAAAGATCTGGTCGTTGTGGAGAGCCCGACCAAGGCACGAACTCTAGAACGTATGCTCGGTCCGGCCTACAAGGTCGAGGCCTCGTTCGGCCATATCCGCGACCTCCCGAAGTCGAAGATGGGCGTGAACCTCAAGACGTTCGTGCCCGAATACATCGTCCCGGACGACTCCGAGAAGCACGCCCGGATCCTGCGCCGCGAGGCGAAGGCGGCGGGCCACGTCTGGCTGGCCACCGACCTCGACCGCGAGGGCGAGGCGATCGCATGGCATCTCGCCGACATCATCAAGGTCCCGAAGTCCAAGCTCCGCCGCGTCACTTTCCACGAAATCACCCCGGCAGCGATCGAGGAGGCATTCAAGCATCCCCGCGAGATCGATCAGGACCTGGTCAATGCGCAGCAGGCTCGCCGCGTCGTGGACCGTCTCGTGGGCTACACGATGTCCCCGCTCCTCTGGAAGAAGATCCGCTACGGGCTTTCCGCCGGCCGGGTTCAGTCGGTCGCGCTCCGGCTCATCGTCGACCGCGAGCGCGAGATCCAGGCGTTCACTCCGCAGGAGTACTGGACGCTCGAGGCGGCGCTCGCGAACCTCGCGGGCGAGACATTCAGCGCCGAAGTCATCCAGCAAAAGGGTCACAAGCTCGAGATCCATGACGGAGAGACGGCGGACAAGCATCGGGCCGCCCTCGCGGAGGCCCATTACGCCGTCAAGAGCGTCGAGAAGCGCGAGAGCGGTCGCAACGCCGCGCCGCCGTTCACCACTTCGACCCTACAGCAGGAGGCGTCGCGCAAGCTCGGCTACTCGGTGAAGCGCACGATGGTGCTCGCCCAGCAGCTGTATGAAGGCATCGCGGTCGGCGAGAGCGCGCCGGTCGGTCTTATCACCTATATGCGTACCGACTCGCTGCATGTCGCCGAAGGCGCGCTCCACCAAGCGCGGGACGTCATCACGAAGGAATTCGGCGCGCCGTACGCGATCGAGAAGCCGCGGCACTACAAGACGCGCTCGAAAGGCGCGCAGGAAGCGCACGAGGCGATCCGTCCGACCGATCTCTCGCGGACGCCGGACCGCATCAAGCGTTTCCTCAAGCCCGACCAGCTCAAGCTGTACACGCTCATCTGGCAACGGACGATCGCGTCGCAGATGGCGGCCGCTCGGTTCGAGAATACGCGCCTCGACGTCGAGGCGGGTCAATACCTCCTGCGCGCGAACGGACGCCGCATCCTCTTCGATGGATTCCTCCGGGCGTACTTCGAATCGAGTGACGAGCCCGAGAAGGAGATCGCGCCGCTTCCCGAGGTGCAACCAGGCGAGGCGCTGAAGCTGCTCGGTCTCGACGCGTCGCAGCACTTCACGCAGCCGCCCGCCCGCTTCACCGAGGCGTCGCTCGTGAAGACGCTCGAGGAGCACGGGATCGGCAGGCCGTCGACCTACGCGCCGACGATCTCGACCCTCGTCGACCGCAAGTACGTGCGGAAGGAGGGCCGCGCGCTCATGCCCGAGGACGTTGGGTTTGTCGTCACCGATTTCCTGCGCGAACACTTTCCCGACATCGTCGACACCGGCTTCACCGCGCGGATGGAGGAGGACCTCGACAAGATCGCCGACGGCGAGGTCGAGTGGGTCCCGGTCGTCCGCGACTTCTTCGAGCCGTTCAGCAAGCTTGTCGAGGAGAAGACCAAGTCGATCAAGAAGTCGGACGTGACCGAGGAGGCCACCGATCGCGTCTGCCCCAAGTGCGGACGTCCGGTGATCATCAAGCTCGGGCGCTACGGACGCTTCTACTCGTGCACCGGCTTCAAGAAGGGCAAGAAGGGCGAGCCGCTCCCGGCGGGCGCCTGCGATTACTCCGAGCCGCTCGAAGGTCAGAAGGAGCCGCAGCTCGAGATCCTTGAGGGCGAGATGTGCCCAGACTGCGGCAAGCCGCTCGCGAAGCGCCGCGGCCGGTTCGGGCCCTTCGTCGGCTGCACGGGCTATCCCGACTGCAAGTACATCAAGAAGACGCAGCAGAAGACCGGCGTCGTCTGCCCTGAATGCGGGAAGGGCGAGCTCGTGCGCCGGCGTGGCAGGGGCCGCTCGATGTTCTACGGTTGCGAGCGGTACCCAGAGTGCACCTTCACCGCACGCGAGCTTCCCGCGACGGCCGCCCCAGGGAAAGACGCCGCCTGAGGCCGGGCCTGTGAAGGCGCGGCCGGTCACGGAGAACGAGGAGCGCTACTGGGATCGGCTGGTGCGGGAGACAGCACGACCGCATCTTCTCCAGTCGACCGGCTGGGCGCAGGTCAAGGCAGCGACGGGGTGGCGCGCCGAGCGTTTCGTCCTCGAGGATGACGGCGGCCGCCGGGGCTGCGTCCAGGTGCTTCGCAAACGCGTCGCGCCGTCCCTGTCCGTCGCGTACGCGCCGCGGGGTCCGCTCTGCGAGGACGAGCGTCTCCCCGACGCCGTCAGCGCGCTACGCAAGGAGCTCGCGCGCGACTGGACGGTGAGCCTGCTCATCGATCCCGAAGTTCCCGACAGCGAGCCGCTCGCGCGTGCGCTCGAGGCCGCCGGGGTACGCCGCTCGCCGGTGTACGTGCAGCCTCGGCGAACGCTCCTCATGGATCTCTCCCAGGAGCCCGATGCGATGCTCGCGACGATGCGAAAGAAGACGCGGCAATACATTCACAAGGCCGAGCGCGCGGGCGTCGCGACTGAAGAGACGACGGACCTCGCCCGCTTTCACCGGCTCCTGACCACGGTCGCCGAGCGCGATCGTTTCGGCATTCACGACCTCGACTACTTCGCGGACCTCGTCGAAGCGTTCGGTGACTCTCTGCATCTCCTGCTGGCGCGCATCGACGGGGAGGACGCCGGCGCGCTGCTCGTTATCCGGATCGGCGACCGTGCGTGGGAGCTCTTCGGCGGATGGAGCGGCACGCACGGTGAAAGCCGTCCGTTCTATCTGCTCAAGTGGCGCTCGATGCTGAGGATGAAACAGCTCGGCGTGCGCCGCTACGACATGTGGGGCCTCGCAGAGGGCGACGAGCTTGCCGGCGTCGAGAACTTCAAGCTCGGGTTCGGTGGTGAGGTCGCCACCTGGATCGGCGCGCTCGAGACGCCTGTCACCGGATTCCTGTTCCCGCTCTGGAGGCTCGGCGCACGGAAGCGTCTCGCCGCCGCGAGCGCGTGACCAGCGCTCCCGCCGGCTGGGATGACGCCGCGGTCCGCTCGCCTGGCGGCCATGTGCTGCAGTCATCGGCCTGGGCCGAGATCCGTGAGGGGCAGGGCTGGCACGCGGAGTTCCACCGTATTGGCGAGCCGCTCCCGGTCGCGCTCGTGCTCTGGCGGGCGCTGCCCGGTGGCATGTGCATCGGCTACGTCCCCCGCGGGCCGATCGTTCGCGACGGGTCGCAGCTCCCGAAGGCATTGGACGCGCTTGCTCGCCTCGCGCGCGAGCGTCAGGCGATCTTCGTGAAGATCGATCCGGAGCTCGATCCCGCGGTCGCCGAGGAGCCGATGCGACAGGCGGGCCTGCGCCGCGCCGCGGACATACAACCAGTGCTCGCGACGCTCGAGCTCGACCTCGCGCCGGAGGAAGACGTCCTCATGGCCGCGCTCGACAAGGACACGCGCTGGAGCATCCGACAGGCGTCCAAGCGGGGCGTCACGATCCGTGAGGCGGGCGGCGATGCCGACCTTCGCGCGCTGTACGACTTGTACGCGGAGACCGGCCGCCGCGCGAGCTTCATCACGCGCACCTGGGACTACTACCGAAGGATGTGGGGCACACTCACCGCGGCGGGCCACGCGAGCGTGAGACTCGCGGAGCGCGACGGGAAAGCCGTCGCCGGTGCTCTCGTGTGGCGGTGCGGCGAGCGCGAGGTCTACCAGAGCGCGGCGACGAACGATGCCGGACGATCGGAGTACGCCGCGTACGCGCTGCTCTGGCGGTGCATCATCGAGGCGCGCCAGTCTGGCGCTCGCCGCTTCGATTTCGGCGGCATCCCTGTGGATGTGACGCGAAAGGACGACCCGATGTACGGCCCGTACCTCTTCAAGAAAGGATTCGGCGGGACGCCGCGTCGTTTTGTCGGCGCGCACGACGCCGTGCCCCGTGACCTCGTGTACCGCGCCTACACGATCGCCGAGCCCCTGTACACCTCCGCGCTCCGTCTCGCCGGCCGTATCCGCCCGTGAAACTCGGCGCGCTCCTGGCAGCCGCGGGCATCGCGGTCCCAGAGGGAGCCGATGCGATCGACGTGCGCCAGATCGCATACGACTCGCGTCGTACGAAGGAGGCCGCACTCTTCGTCGCGATCCCGGGGTTTCACCGCGATGGCCATACGTTTGCGGCCGATGCCGTCGCGCACGGCGCGGTCGCCGTGGTCGCTGAGCACCCGATCGAGGCGCGCGTTCCGGTCGCGGTCGTGCCGGACGCACGCACCGCTCTCGCCGACCTCGCCGCGGAGTTCTTCGACCACCCAACGCGACGGCTGCGGCTCGCCGCGGTGACGGGAACGGACGGCAAGACGACGACCGTCCACTTGATCTCGGACGTCCTCGAAGCGGCGGGAGCCCGAACCGGCTTTTCCACGACGGTCGACTTCAAAGTTGCCGATCACGAATGGGAGAACGAGACGCGCCAGAGCACTCAGGAAGCGGTCGAAGTCCAGGAGTTCTTCGCGGAGCTCCTGGTCGCAGGCGGGACGTGGGGCGTCCTCGAGGCCACGAGTCACGCGCTTTCGCTCCGCAAGCTGCGCGGCTGCGATGTCGACGTCGCGGTGTTCACGAACCTCAGCCCCGAGCATCTCGAGTTCCATGGGACGGTCCAGAAGTACCTCGAGGCGAAGGGCGAGCTCTTTGGGATGCTCTCGGCCTCGGCTGATAAGGGGATCGCGAAGACCGCGGTCTTGAACGCTGACGATTCTCACTGGCGGTACCTTGCCGATCGCGCCGAGGGAGCACGCGTCCTGACCTACGGGATCGACGCGCTCTGCGACGTGCAGGGAGCGGTGCTCTCCACCGACGCCGCGGGATCGCGTCTGCGGATCACGGCGTCGGGCACCTCGGTCGAGCTCACGCTGCCCCTCGTCGGCCGGTTCAACGTCCACAACGCCCTGGCCGCCGCCGCAGCGGGACTCGCGGCTGGCGCCACACTCCAGCACGCGCGCGATGCGCTATCACAGGCTCGCGCGGTGCGCGGCCGGATGGAGCGCGTCGAATGCGGGCAGCCGTTCAACGTGATCGTCGACTACGCGCACACGCCGGAGTCTCTGGATAAGGTCCTCGGATTGCTGCGGCCACTGACCAAAGGCAAGCTGATCGCGGTCTTCGGCAGCGCGGGCGAGCGCGACCGCGCGAAGCGGCCGGCGCTCGCGGAGGTCGCCGCGAAGCACACCGACCTCTTCGTCATCACACAGGAAGACCCACGTCTCGAGGAGCCGGCGAGGATCCTTGAGGAGATTGAGGCCGGCGCCATCGGCGCGGGGAAGAGGCGTGGTACGGACTATCTCGTTATCGACGACCGCCGCGAGGCCGTCGGCGAGGCGATCCGGCTCGCGACGACCGGCGACACGGTGGTCCTCGCGGGAAAGGGACACGAGGGCTCGATCATCGTTGGCGAAGAGAAACGACCGTACGACGAAGCGACGGTCGCCCGCGACGCGCTTCGCGCGCTCGGGTTCGGCTCATGAGAAGTCAAAGGGGGCGGAGCCACCTTCGGATCCCCCAGAGGTCCGGCGCGGCGACGGCGGCGCAAACGCGGATGTACGCCTCGAGATCTGCGCTTCTCGCGCAGCAGCTCCGCACCGAGATCGGCTCCGTGCCGTCAAGTCCGCACGGCGGCCCGGCGCTGGTCGTCATGATGGGCCTTCCGGGGGTAGGGAAGTCGTACTGCGCCCGTCTCCTTTGCGAGCGGCTCGGTGCGGCGCTCGTCGCGAGCGACGAGCTTCGCTCAAGGCTCTTTGTCGCAGCTTCGTATGCGGACGAAGAGAACCGTGCGATCTTCGCGGCGATAGAGGCGCTCGTGGATCAGCTCCTGGCCGAAGGCCACCGTGTCGTAGTCGACGCGACGAACCTGCTCGCCCGGAACCGCGCGGGCACCGTCGCCGCTGCGAAGCGGCGCGGCGCGCCGATCCTGTTCGTGCGCGTCAGCGCGCCAGAGTCGGAGACCCGCGAGCGGCTCCTCTCGCGTAGCGCGTCGCGGGCGGCAGGCGATCATTCCGAAGCGGACGAGCGCGTGTACGAGCGGATGCGAGCACAGCCCTTCGAGCCGCCGACCGAAGGTTTTCTCGAGCTCGTGAATGGAACAGGTCTCGCCGGCGGGGTCGACACCGTGGTCGCAGCCGTCGACGCGGCAACGCGATGATCCGCGCGCGCGAGATCGGCTTCGGCGTGGTCGCGGTCGTACTCGTCGTCGCCTATCTCTCGATCGCCTCCCGGATCGCGCCGGCGCTCACGCCGGGTGCGAGCCCGACGCCCACGCCGACCAAGCCGATCGAGCGCGTGAAAGTGCCCGGCCCGAGCGTGAACGGGACGATCGCGTTCGCGATCCGCGGCGATGTATACGTTCTCGCGGGCGGCGGGTACGTGCCCCTCACCTCCGAGGGCCGGTCCAACCAGCCGAGCATCTCGCCCGACGGCCGCACCGTCGTCTTCGCGCGGATCGAGGAGATCGACGGTAAGCGCACAGTCGACGGACAAGTGGTCCCGGCGCAGCTCCGCTTCACCAACGTCGTTCTGAAGGACTCGCGCGGCGGCACGGAGAAGGTGCTGATCGACGGACTGGTGAAGATCGCCTCCGGCTTCCACGAGGTGACGTGGTTCGACGGCCCTACGCCGTCGCCGGACGGCAAGCGAATAGCGGTCGTCGCGGACGATGGTCACGGATATTCCGACCTCGCGCTGTACGACCCGCAGACCGGCAAGCGCGTCGCGCTCCTCTCGCAGGGCTCGAACCTCGCCGACCCGGCCTGGTCGCCGGACGGGCAGACGATCGCGGTTACCTCGTACACCCTCGGCGAGCCGCGGCTGCTCGTCGTCGCGGCCGACGGACGTGCGTCGAATCCCGTGAAGCTGGGTGCCGGAGGAGAGCCCTACCGTCCCTCGTATTCACCGGACGGCTCGTGGCTCGTCTACACCCTCCGGCACGAGGGGAAGAACGATCTGCACGCGGTGCAAGTGCGCGGAGCGCGCGATGTCGCCCTTACGAACGATGGGAAGAGCTGGAACGGCGTGTTCTCACCCGATGGGAAACAGATGGCCTTCCTCCGCGAGCGCGACGGCGTGATCGATCTGTATGTCATGGATCTCGCCGAGGCTCTATCGGGCGGATCACCGAAGACTGCCGTAAGGCTCACTCATGGCGAGGGCATAGACGGATCGAGTCGCCCGGCCTGGGGCGCATAGAAGCGAAAGCCGCGGGTGGCACGGCGAGGCGTAGTCCGCTCGCGATGCGCGGGTGCCCCGGGGACCCGCGCCGAGAGCGACACGGTGACCACCACGGCGCGGCGCGGGGAGGGTGCGCGAGCGAGCGGGCTACCCGAGCCGGGACAGGACCCGCGGCTTCGCTAGACGTCCAGGCTTAGACGAGTCGCTTCCGGATCTGCGCTGACGCGAAGTCCATTGCCGCCACGGTGACCACGATCATGAAAATGATCAACCCGGCGGCTCCGTATTGCAGCAGTTGAATGGACTGGAACAAGAGCACTCCGATGCCGCCTCCGCCCACATAACCGAGGATCGGAGCAAGTCGCACGTTGGCGTCGAGGCGATAGATCGTGAATGAGATGTACGGGTTGACGATCTGCGGGAGCACGGCCGTCCAGATGACCTGAAACCGGTTGGCGCCGGTCGCCGTGATCGCCTCGAGGGGTCCGGCATCAATACCCTCGATCGCCTCCGAGTACAGCTTGCCGAGCACGCCGACGTTATGGAACGCGAGGCCGACGACCCCCGCGGCGGTGCCGATCCCAATCAACACTCCGAAGATGATCACGACGATGAGAACGTCGATCGAACGGATCACGGTGAAGAAGAACCGCACGAAGATGTAGATCGCCGCGGTGACGGGATGCCCGCTCATGATGTTCCGAGCGCCGAGGAAGGACAGCGGGAGGGCGACCAGGATCGAGAAGCCTGTGGCGACGATGCCCAGGAAGATCGTCGCGACCATCAGTCCCTCGGCCGTGTCCCAGAACGTCTCGAACTCGTTCTGCGGGGTGAGGATGCGCAGGTCCCAGTGCAAGAGCTGCCCAATCACATTGGCCGCGTACTCGGGATTCGCACGTGAGAAGTCTGGGTTGGTGATCCGCAGGCCGATGTAGAAGACGAGGATCGCGGCGGCGATGACGCTGAGCCGGCGCCAGTCGGTCAGCGGGTTGCGCTCGAGCTCGCGGGGGACCGGTAAACCTCTTGCGCTGAAATATTCGGCCATCAGCGATCCGGCAGGCCGAGCTTCGCGGCAGCCGTCGTGCTGTCTTGTGCGAGCGCCAGGGCGGCGGCTTCCGCCGCACTCATGGATTCGGTCGAGCGGCCCGGGCCGATCTCGACCTCAACCGCGTCCTCGCCATAGATCTCCTTGAAGCGCCGCTCGTCGATATCGTCAGGCTGTCCGTCGAACGCGATCTTCCCGGCCTTGAGCGCGATCACGCGTGTCCCGTAGCGCCTTGCGAGAGACAGGAAGTGCAACGAGCAGATGACGGTGATGCCGTCCTTCTTATTGATCTCCTCGAGGTACTTCATGACCGAGTGGCTCGTCGCCGGATCGAGGCTCGCCACGGGCTCGTCGGCGAGCATGAGCTCGGGGTGTTGCATGAGAGCGCGGGCAATACCGACCCGCTGCTGTTGGCCGCCGGAGAGCGCGTCCGCGCGGGCGAAGGCCTTATCGGCGATGCCCACGCGGCCGAGGTTCTCGAAGGCCGCGGCGACGTCCTCACGCGACGGCCGGCCGATGATCGTGCGCAACGCGGAGCGGTAACCGAGGCGACCCGCCAGCGTGTTGCTCAGCACGGAGGTGCGACGGACGAGGTTGAACTGCTGGAAGATCATCCCGATGCGCCGGCGGATCCGGCGCAACTCGCCTCCCCTCGCGCGCGTGATGTCCGCGCCTTCAAAGATGACACGGCCGCTTGTAGGTTCCACGAGGCGGTTGATGCAGCGCAGCAACGACGACTTGCCCGAGCCGGAAAGACCGATCAACACGACGAACTCACCGTGCTGGATGTCAAGCGTGACGTCGTCGATCGCGCGCGTGCCGCTCGGGTAGACCTTGACCAGGTTCTGGATCGAAAGGACCGCCGCCACCAGCGGGAGTCTATGAAAGAAAGAGGCCGCCGGTCGGTCCCGGCGGCCTTGCATTCGCGCGCGCGATCGCTACGGAGTCTTCGTCGGCGCCGGGGTCGCCGCGGGGCGCGGCGTGTTGTTGGCGAGGCCTTGGACGTCCACGCCCGCGAGCTTCAGCGCGTCCTTCATGGAGTCGTAGAACTTCGCATCGATCTCCAGCATGCCGTCCCACTGGAACAGGGAAGCGAAGACCTTCTTCCCATCGTCGGTCTTGCTGTAATCGATGAGCGCCTGCTTCACCTGCTTGCCGAGGTCGTCGGGGAAGCCTTTGACGAGCGCGACGCCGTCGTTCGGGATGGGGCCGGCCGTATCGATCCGCTTCGTCTTCGTCAGGATGTCGGCGGGCATTCCAGCGCCAGGGGCGGTCCCGTCGGCGGTGGTGCGGACGTCGATGAATGTCGCCGCGCCATCGACGGTGCCCTGGTACACAGCGAGAGCCGCCTGCGGGTGACCGCCGGCGAAGATAGTGCTTGAAAAGAATGTCTTCGGCTCCTGCCCGGTCTTGTTCTTGATCGTGAGGGTCGGGTAGACGTAGCCGGACGCCGAGAGCGGGTCGACGAACGCGAACTTCTTGCCCTTCAGTCCGTTTATGTCGCTGATTCCGCTATCCGTGCGCACGATGATCTGTGAGTTGTACGACGTCGAGAGCTGCTTCGTGCTCGGATCGATCCGCAAGGCACCGAGCACCGGACTGCCGCAGCTCTTGTCGAGGAGCAGCGTCATCTGGATCGTCGCGAAGAAACCGACGTCGACGCTGCCCGCGCACATCGCCTCGACCTGCGCCGCGTAGCTGGTCATGACCGTGACCTTCCACGCGAGTCCCGTCGAGCGCTCGAGAGCGCTCTTGATCGCGGCGCCGTTCGTGCTGATCGTGGCGGCCTGCACCGACGGAGTGAAGGCGAGCGAGATCGGTCGATCGAACGAGCCCAGACGAGGGCCTGTGCTGGCTTTCGGCGCGGTGGATGCGGCGGGCGTGCCGCCACACGCGGCGATAAGCAGAGCCGCGGCGAGCGCCCACCCCAGCGGGCCGCGCAGGGTGCTACGCATACATCCCCTCCTTCGAGCGCGGAAGCGTCCGTATCATTGTCCGCTGAGTTGTCGTTCCTCGCAAAGCTTGCGGCACGATCACAAGCCCGCGACAGCATCCTTTGTGTGGGTCTCGACCCAGAGCCGTCGCTCATCCCCGCGTCATTCGGCCGCGAGCCGCGGGGGGCCGTCCGTTTCCTCCGACGCATCATCCGCGCGACCGCGGAGCACGTATGCGCGTACAAGCCCAATCTCGCTTTCTACGAGCGATACGGCACCGCGGCGATGGAGATCCTCGCCCTGACCCTGCAGGCGATACCGGACGACATCGCGGTGATCCTCGATGCCAAGCGCGGCGACGTACCGAATACCGCGGAGGCCTACGCCGACGCGCTCTTCGATAGTTTCCACGCCGACGCAGCCACGGTGGTGCCATATGTCGGGCTCGACGCGATCGCGCCTTTCTGCACCGAGGGTCGCTACGCGTTTGTGCTGGCGCGAACGAGCAATCCCGGCGCGCGCGACTTTCAGGACCTCGAGGCCGCCGGCCGTCCGCTTTACGAGCGCGTGGTGGAGCGCGTCGTCGAACGGTTTCCGGCGGAGCGCTGCGGGTTCGTCGTCGGCGCGACCTACCCCGACGACGCTCGCCGGCTTCGTGCCCTGGCCCCCGACCGCCTGTTTCTCATGCCGGGAGTGGGAGCGCAGGGCGGCGAAGCGGGGCTCGCCATCCGGGCCGCGCTCGATGCGCGAGGCGGAGGCGTCCTCGTGTCGGCGTCCCGCACGGTCCTTTACGCGAGCCGAGACAGCGATTTCGAACGCGCCGCAGCCGCGGCCGCGCGCTCGCTTCGTGAGGCCGCGAACGCCGCTCGAATATCCGCTACGGTGGGTGGCTGATGTTCGGCATCGGCACGGGCGAGCTCCTGCTGATCCTCGTCATCGCGCTCATCGTCCTCGGTCCGGAGCGGATGCCACGGATGGCGCGGGACATCGGCCGCGTGGTCGGCGAGCTCCGCCGCACCTCGGACGAGCTGCGCGACGAGTTCATGAATGCGGACAAGGCGATCAACAAAGCCATCGACGTTACAGCGAGCCAGTCGCCCGCGCAGCCGCTTCCGGCGGCGGCGCACGCGAGCGAGCCCGCGCCGCCGGCGATTCCGGGTGAGACACCCTTCGATCGCGAGATGCGTGAGGCGAAAGAGCGTCTGCAGCGCGCGCGCGACGCCTGATCCAGCCTTAACATTTCGTCTGTGAACCGCATCTTCCCCTGGCTGGTCTTCGTGGTCTTCGTGCTGTCGGTCTTCATCGACATTCCGAAGCATCAGATCTCGTTCCCGTTCAACTGCCCGGGGATCTGCCTGCGCATCGGGGGCTTCTCCGTCAACCAGGAGATCAAGACCCACCTCGGGCTCGACCTTCAGGGTGGCACGCAGCTCGTGCTGCAGATGAAGACGGACGAGATCCCCGCAGGGCAGAGCGTCACCGACTACAACGAGCGCGCGCGCAAGGTCATCGACCGGCGCATCAACGGCCTTGGCGTCTCGGAGCCGGTGATCCAGGCGATCGGCGACGACAAGATCCTGCTCCAGCTGCCGGGGATCGATGACATCCAGCAGGCGAACGACATCGCGACGAGGCAGGCCAAGCTCGAGATCAAAGTGCCGGACAAGGAAAATGCCGGAAAGTTCAAGTCGCTGACGCCGCCGCTCACCGGCGAACATCTCAACCCAACGTACGTGACCTTCGATCAAGCGAACAAGCCGGTGGTCAACTTCGAGTTCACCGGCCCGGATTCGGACCGCTGGGTGCAGCTCTCGAAGGACAACCTGAACCAGCCCGTGCAGATCACGTTGGACGGGCAGCAGATCTCGGCCCCGACTATCCAGGTGGTCTTCACCTCGGGGAAAGGCATCATCGAGGGCCAGTTCACCGTTGAGTCGGCGAAGCAGCTCTCGCTGCTCATCAACTCCGGTGCGTTGCCGGTCTCACTCCAGGTCATCCAGTCGTCGCGCGTCGAGCCGACGCTCGGGCGCGAGTCCGTGAATCGAAGCTTGATCGCGGGCGCGGTCGGACTGCTGCTCGTTGCGTTCTTCATGATCGCGTACTACCGCCTGCCGGGCGTTCTTGCGGTGTTCGCGCTCGCTTATTACACGGCGCTCACGTACGCGATCTTCCGGCTCATCCCGGTCACGCTGACGCTCGCGGGCATCGCCGGCTTCATCCTCTCCATCGGTATGGCGGTCGACGCGAACGTGCTGACGTTCGAACGGCTCAAGGAGGAGCTGCGATCGGGAAAGTCGCTGCGAGTCGCGGTGGAAGAGGGACGAAGGCGAGCCTTCCCCTCGATCTTCTATTCGAACCTTGCCACGGTGCTCACCGCCGGGATCCTCTTTGAGTTCGGCACGGGCACCGTCAAGGGATTCGCACTGACGCTGGGCATCGGTGTGGCGGTCTCGTTCTTCACCGCGGTCGTCGTCACGCAGATGCTGCTGCACGGCGCGATCGAGTTCGCGGCGCTGCGCAGGCGCTGGCTGTACGGGGTTGAAGAGCGTCAGCCCGAGATGCCACGGGATGGCCGCGAGCCGCGGCCGGTGCCGGCGGGTTAGCCGTGCTCTTTCGGTTCGTCGAGCGCAAGTGGTGGTACTTCCTTCTGTCGGCGCTGCTCATCGTGCCCGGCGTTTTCTTTCTCGCCATCGGCGGCCTGAAGCCGGGGATCGAGTTCAAGGGCGGCAGCCTCCTCGACATCACGTTCGCGGAGCGCCCGTCGGATTCCGATCTCAGCGCGTTCTTCGGTACCCTCGGTCACTCCGAGGCGACGGTCCAGGGCGTCGCGGGCGGCCGCGTCGAGGTCCGCACCACGGAGATGCTTCCCGAGGAGCTCGGGAAGACCGAGCAGGCGCTCAAGGGTCGTTTTGGAGCGGACACCCGGGTGGACTCTTCGGTCGTGAGTCCGTCGTTCTCGGCTGAGCTGATCCAGAACGCGATCAAATCGATTGCGCTCGCAAGTCTTTTGATCGTGCTGCTCATCGCGTGGGCCTTCCGCAACTTCGGCTGGGGGGCATTCCGTTACGGCATCGCGGCGATCATCGCGCTTCTCCACGACGCCGCGGTCGTCCTCGGGATCTTCGCGATCCTCGGCTATTTCCTGAAGGTCGAGGTCGACAGCCTCTTCGTCACGGCGGTGCTCACGATCATCGGCTTCTCGGTGCACGACACGATCGTGGTGTTCGACCGGATCCGCGAAAACCTGCGCCTCAACCCGGGCGAGGCGCTGAACCCCGTCATCAACTTCTCGATCATGCAGACGCTCGCGCGATCGGTGATCACGTCATTGACCGTCGTGCTCACCTTGCTCGCCCTGTTCCTCTTCGGTGGCTTTTCGGTGCGCAACTTCGCGCTCGCGCTGCTCATCGGGATCATCTCGGGCACGTACTCTTCGATCTTCAACGCGAGCCAGATCGTATCTCTCTGGCAGGAGGCCGAGGACCGGATCCGCCACCGCGCGCTCTCGCCGGCCACCTAGCATCGTCGCCGCGCAGTGATGCGGCAGGTCGCACTCTTCATCGTCGTGCTGCTCATCGCGTCCCTGTGGCGTCCGCTCCTTCGACCGATCGGCGCGGGTGCGGTGATCGTCGCGGATATCTACTCGGGCGCGCTCTGGGACCGGAACCTTGCCGCGGCCGTCACACCGCAACCGCGGGTCGAGGAGGCGACCCTGCGCATCCGCGATGCCGATATGCGTGTGACGTGGTGGATCCCCGGCTGGGGCGCGCGGCACCCGGGTGTGATGCTCGTGAATGGCGCGACCGAGTTCGGCAACGACGATTCCGAGACGCGCCGGCTGTCCGATGCACTCGCGCGCGCCGGGTATCTGGTGATGCTGCCGGAGTTCCCGTTCATCAAGGCCGGAACGCTCGAGCGCGAGGCGACGGCGATCATCGACGCCGCGTTTGCAGTCCTCCGGGATCATCCCGAGACGCGCGGCATGCCGACTGGCGCTTTCGGTTTCTCCGTTGGAGGAGGGATGCTCCTCGCCGCGGCGTCGCGACCCGGTTCGCTGGAACACGCCTCATACGTCGGCGCGCTCGGCGCGTACTTCGATCTGGACACGTATCTGGCGAGCGTGCTCGGCTCGGCGCAGCGCCGGAACGGCGCGCTGGAGCCCTGGGACCCCGATCCGGTGGTTCGCCTCCGACTGCCGGTCGCGGCGGCGCAGGCGATCGCCGATCCAGCCGACCGCGAGCGGCTGAGCGTGGCGCTCCGCGCGGGCGGCGGCCGGCTTTCCGACGATCCACCGAACGAAATGGGTGCTGAGGCGGTATCACTCTGGCGAGCTCTCGCGAGCACCGACTACGACGGCGCGCTCGCTCGGCTCCGTGCGCTTCCACCATCGCTGCGCGATGTCTTAGAGCGCCTTTCCCCGCGTACTTCCTGGTCGGCGCTCCGTCCCGAGGTTTTCTGGCTGCACGACGTTGGCGACCGGTTCGAGCCGGTGAGCGAGGCGGAGAACGCCACGGCGACAGCGCGCACGGGTGCCACGCACCTCCACCTGACCGCCCTGATCTCGCACGCGGCCGCGCTCGGGCAGGGTACGCGGGAGCGCGGCGTCGACTTCTGGGCAGGTGAACTTAGCGGACTCTTACTGTTCGCCGCGCAGACGCTTTCCGCGGGTGGATGAGCAGGAAAGACCCGCGCGTAGACTCTTTCGATATGGTGACGCGCCTTTTCGGAGGCACGGTGGCAACCGTGCTGGTGGGGATCCTGGCCGGATTCATCCTCTCTTCCGCCGTCGGCCTGTTCATCCAGGACAGCGGTTTGTTCGGTGGATCCGGCGAATCGCCGGTCGCGCGCGCGTACATGCTCGGACTTCTGCAGCGCGACCCGAGCTCGATGTCCAGCGTCCGCCCGCAGCAGGGGATCGCTCAGCGAGCCGCGGAATTACAGGGCGCCGAATCGAGCCGAACGGGCAGTGGGATGCAGCCTCTCTCCCTCACATACATCGGTGGGGCGACGATTGGGCAGTTCTCGGTCCACATCTACGCCGTCGGCATGCGTACCTCGAGCGGCGTCGATCAGTTCTTCCCGCTCGCCTTGACCATCGCAGGCGGAAAGGTCATGCGGAGTGAATGAGGGCCGAGCTCTGGGGACGATGGCGCTGTTCGCGCTCGGACTCGTCGCGGGCGTCGTGCTCCATCAAGTCGTCGATCGCGGCCCCGGCGAGAATCCCTATCCGACACTGCCAAAGACCGACGAGCCCGCCGCGGCCCACGACGTTGCCCAAGCGATACAGAACGATGACGCGCGCTCGCTTGGGAAGCTGCTCTCGAGCCAGATGCTCACCGATCTCGACGCCGCGCTGCAGCCGATCGTGGATGTGCGAACCGCCAAATTCGTAGGCGCTGTCGAGAGTGAAGGGCGCCTGCTTTCGGCATACGTGGCCACAGGGAAGACAACTGAGGGGACTGACTTCGTCGTCGGCTTCGTGCTTCGCGTCGCGAATGACCAGGTGGTAGGTGTGAATTGACCGCTCGAGGATTCGTCACGACGAGCGCTTACGTGCTCGAGCACAACAAACGGCGTCTCCTGATCCTGCTCGGGGTCATAGCGCTCGCCCTTTTCTTCTGGGGCATCCGGACGGTATTCGAGGGACTCGCGGCGTTGGTCGGGCAGGCCCCCGGGCTCGTCGTCACGCTCCTCTTCTACGCGTTCGCGATGATCGTCCAGTTCGGAGCCCTGATGTGGTTCCTCTCGCGACCTCGCACCTACACGGTGACGCCCGATAGTCCGCAGATTGGCCTCTCTTTCGAGAATTACCGGGGCCAGCCAGATCTACTCGACCACGCCAAGAGCCTCGTGCGGATCCTTCAGGGCGTTCAGGCCTTCCAGCAGCGCGGCGGCGAGATGCCAAAGGGCATGCTCCTCGCTGGTGCACCCGGGACCGGAAAGACCTTCCTCGCCGGGGTCATGGCTGCCGAAGCAAAACTGCCGTTCATCTACATCGACGCGTCGAGCCTCACCAGCATGTGGTTCGGGATGGACGCGCTGATCGTCGTCTCGCTGTTCCGCAAGGCGCGTGGCCTCGCGCGGAAGTACGCGAGCCCTGGGACGCCGGGCGCCTGCATCATGTTCCTCGACGAGCTCGACTCGATCGGCCTGTCACGAGGCGGCGTTCAGGGCGGGCAGCAGCAGGGAATGATGGGTCCTATGGGAATGATGGGCGGGCGCGGCTTCGCGCTCAACACGATGCTCAATCAGATGGACTCGCTCGGACAGCATGTCGAAGACCGTATGAAATACAAGCTGCTGCGTTGGCTCGGCATCGTCCGTGGTCCGGTGGCTCCGAAGCCCGTTGTCTTCGTCATCGGCGCCACGAACCGGCCGGATGTCCTCGACCCGGCGCTGGTGCGTCCCGGCCGGCTGGACCGGCGGCTCAACGTCTACGAACCGGACGGCGAGGGCCGTCGCGACATCCTCCAGCATTACTTGAAGATGAAGGCGCACGATCCCGAGATCCCGGTCGAGCTGATGGTCGCCGACTCGATCGGGTGGACACCGATCGAGATCAAGACCGTCATCAACGAGGCCTTGATCGTCTCGCACGACGAGGGCCGGGAGGCGCTCACCTACCGCGACTGGCTGACGGCGCGCGACGCGCGGATCCTCGGCATCAAGCAACCGATCCTCAGCATGTCGCAGCATGACAAGCGGACCATCGCCTATCACGAAGCCGGGCACGCGATCGCGTCCCACTACCTCAACAAAGAAGACCGCATCCAGAAGGCGTCGATCATCCGCATGGGCGATGCGTACGGTGTCGTCATGCCGACGCCGAAGCTCGAGCGACACCAGTTGCACGCACAGGAGCTGGAGAACGACATCATGGTCTCGCTCGGCTCGCGTGCGGTGGAGGAGCTGCTGCTCCACACCAAGACCGCGAACGCCTCGGCGGATCTGAGGCACGCCACCGACAGAGCGATGGCCTACGTGGGCAATTTCGGCATGGGGTCGACCCTTCTCGCCTTCCCGCCCTCGGCTATGGGGGTGGCGCCGCAGGTCCTCGAGCTCGCCGACCGCCTTCTCGAGCTGCTGTATGAGGAGACCAAACGGCTCATGCGCGAGAAGGAGTACGCGATCCACGCCGTCGCCAATGCGCTGCTCGAGAAGGGGGAGCTCATCGGGCCCGAGCTCGATGAGATCTTCGCTTACGCCGACGAGGCGAATCCGGAGAAGGCGCAGCCCTTCGAGCGCAAGCCGGTGGTTCTGCCAAAAATGTCAGATCTGGCACAGCGCAACGGGCATCTCCCGGCGACACCGGTGCCGGTCGTGCCGGTGCAGGATCCGACTCCGATACCGCAACCGCAGCCCCCGGGTCCGCTGCCCCGAGGTATGGGCGACTAGCGCCCGTACGCCCTCGCGAGCTGCGCGAGCGTGACGAACCGCACGGGACCCATGTCCCGGTCGTAGCGCAGGGGATCGAACGCGCGGAAGAGCGCCTCGATCGCGGCGCGTTCGGTCGTGGTGATCGTTCCAGGATGGCTGACGATCGTGATCGCGCGGCGCTCCGTCGCGACCACGCGAGGCGGTGCCAGGAGCGAGAGGTCCGCGCGGATGATCGGCTCGATCGTGCGAAGGTCGTACCCAAATGTGTTGCCCCCGATCGTCGGTGCCTCTAGGAGGGGCAGGTCGCCGGCCTTGTTCGCGTCGCTCGGCGACGGGCGGTACGGCTGAGCATCCGGGGCGAGCGTCCAAGGGTAGGGAAGCCGCCCGAACGCACCCGCCGGTACGGCGCTGGCGTCGCCGACGAACCCAAGCGTCGCCAGCGTGCGCAGGGTCGCCTCGTTCGCGAATTGCCCGCCCGCGCGGAAGGTCGTCGGCCGCGCGAGCTCGCGCTCGGCCATGAGGCGAAGCGCGTACTCGATGAGCGCGCGCTGCTCGCTTTCGATGTAGGCGGTCAGCGGAACGTCGTAGCCGTCGCCACGGCCAGCCCAGCTGGGCGTGGTTCGCGGGACGAGGCCCGCCGAACGCACGAAGTCCGTCCACATATGAATGTGGAGGGACAGCTCGTCGCCTTTCGTGACGCGTGCCTTTGTCCATTCCAGCATCGCCGCAGCGCGGGCCGACGGGACTTGGGTGGTCGTCCAGACGCGCGGGTTCCACATGATCGTCATCGGAATCGTCAGCTCGTCCGCGATCGCCGCGGTGTTGGCCATCGCGTCGTCGCTGGACGCGTCGCCCTCGAAGTCGAGTGTCCAGACGACGTACTCCGGCGCCGACAAACGGACCTCGCCACCGGCCTCGTTCCCATTGACCACAAGGTCAGCGCCCAGCACCCGCTCGACGACTCCGACCTTGTATGAGCCGGGCGCCAGCCCCGTGAGGTCGATCTGCGCCGACCACGTAGTCGCGCCGCCGGATGGGACGAGCGGCGCCTCGCGGCCGACCGGATCAAGGCGGACGCGCGGTCGGCCGGATGACGGATCGGAGGCGAATTCGACGTTGATCAAAGCCGGCTCGTGCATGAGCGGATCTGGGACGGTGAACCAGTGACGGACCTGCGACATCCTGACCGAGATGACGGCAGCCAGGCCGGAATCGCTGGTGCCTGTCGGACCCGCTGATGCCGCCGGGGCGGGGGAGGGTGTCGCCGAGGGCGTACATGAGGCCATCACGAGCCCGAAGGTGAACACCCGTGCGAGATACTTGAGGTTCACATGAGCCTCGTGGCGCAGCGGCGCTGGATCATGCCGACGAAGCCGGGGAATGTCCCGGATGGTATCCCCGCGCTCGTCGCGCAAGTGCTCGCCTGCCGGGGGTTCGCGGACGCCGAGATGGCGACTTTTCTCGCCGCTCGGCCCCAGGAGGATGGTCCGCCGATGCTCGACCTCGACCGAGCGGCGGAGCGGCTCCGTCGTGCGCTCGCGGCTCGCGAGCGCATCGTCGTCTACGGGGATTACGACGTCGACGGCATCGCCGGGTCGGCCATCCTCGTGCGCGCGTTCCGTCAGCTCGGCGCGGCGGTGGCCGCGTATATCCCGAATCGCTACGAAGAGGGCTACGGCCTCAACCCCGGTGCGCTTCGCCAGCTGGCGAGCGACGGAGCGAAGGTGATCGTGTCCGTCGACTGCGGCGTCACCGCGGTGACGGAAGCGGCGCTCGCGCGGGAGCTCGGTATCGACCTCATCGTCACCGACCACCATCACCCGCCCGCGAAGCTTCCGGAGGCGTACGCCCTCGTGAATCCGCGGCGACCGGGCGATCTCTCGCCGGATAAGGACCTCGCCGGCGCAGGCGTCGCGTTGGTGCTCGCGAAGCGCCTTCTGGGCGACCTTGCCTACGCCCTCCGCCAGGACGAGCTGCTGCAGCTCTGCGCGCTCGCGACCGTCGCGGACGTCGTACCGCTCCGCGCGGCGAACCGCGTCCTGACGCGCGCGGGGCTCGAAGCGCTCAACCGCGCGCCGCTCGTCGGAATCCGCGCGCTCGTGGAGCGAAGCGGGCTAAAGCTCGGACGTGTCGGAGCGGGCGAGGTCGGCTTCGTGCTCGGCCCGCGCCTGAACGCCGCCGGGCGCATCGCCGACGCCGAGGACGCGCTGCGCCTCCTGCTCACGGAGGACGCCGCGGAAGCGAAAGAGCTCGCGGAACGGCTCGAGCAGCGAAATGCCGAGCGGCAGGAGCTGACGCGTCAGGTCGTCGCCGGCGCGCGCGAGCGCGCCGCCGATCGCACCGACGCGTGGGCGACGATCGTCGCCGATGCCCAGTGGCCGGCGGGCATCGTCGGGCTCGGCGCCTCGCGGCTCGTCGAGGACTACGGGCGTCCGGCGATCGTCATCGCGATCGACGGCGACGAAGGCAAAGGCTCGTGCCGGTCGATCGCAGGCGTGCACATCGCCGAGGCCCTCGCCGACTGCGACGACATCCTGATCAAGCACGGCGGACACGCGATGGCCGCGGGTTTCTCTGTCGCCGTGTCGCGCATCCCGGAGCTCGTCGATCGTCTCGACGCGATCGTGCGCGAGCGCCTCCAGGGGGTCCGTCCGGTGCCGACCGTCCGCGTGGACGCGGAGATCGCGCCCGAGCTCCTCACCGCGAAGCTCGCGGTCGAGCTCGCTTCGCTCGAGCCGTGCGGGGCGGGCAACCCGCGCCCGCACCTGCTCGTGCGGGACGTCCGCGTGTACGACATCCGGCAGGTGGGCGCCGACGCGGATCACCTCCGCTGCAAGGTGACCGTCGGCCGCTTCACGTTCGACGCGATGGCGTTCCGCCGCGGCGACCACGCCGAAGCGATGACCGACGCCGGCCGCGTCGACGCGGTCGTGACCATCGGGAGCGGGCTTCGCGGATTCGTCGAGCTCGAGCTTCGCGACTTCGGCCCGGTGGGCACGGCCGCAGAAATGGAAGCCGTGGGGGTCCGAGGGGACCTTGCGCCCTCGGTCGCCTGATGGCACAGCGAGCGAACGCCATCACCGCCCGCATCGTCGGCATCAGCGACCGCCTTCGCCCGCAGCGCCATGGGAACGTGGACGCCGACGTGCTGGGGCGCGAGATCCTGCGGCACTACCCCGATGGCGACGCCGAGCTGGTGCGCCGCGCCTACGCCTACGCCGCGGAGGCGCATGCGGGTCAGCGCCGCGTCTCCGGCGACGCATACATCACACATCCCGCCGCGGTCGCGATGCTCGTCGCTGAGCTCGGCCTCGACCCAGCGACCGTCGCCGCCGCGCTCCTTCACGACGTCCCGGAGGACACGCAGAAAACGACGGACGATGTTCGGCGCGAGTTCGGCGAGGAGATCGGCCGGCTCGTCGACGGGGTGACCAAGCTCTCGCGCCTCTCGGGCCAGTCTCGCGACGAGCATCAGGCCGAAAACATCCGCAAGATGCTGCTCGCGATGGCCGACGACCTGCGGGTCGTGATCGTGAAGCTCTGCGATCGGCTCCACAACATGCGCACGTTGGCGCCGCTGCCGCCGGAGAAGCAGAAGCGCATCGCGCGGCAGACGATGGACATCTACGCACCGCTCGCGCACCGCCTTGGCATCTGGCAGATGAAGTGGGAGCTCGAGGACCTCGCCTTCAAGTACCTCGAGCCCGAGCACTACCGCGAGGTCGCCGAGCAGCTCGCGGCACGCCGGCAGGTCCGCGAGCGGTACATCAACGAGACCATGAAGACGCTCGCCAGCGAGCTCGAGAAGGCCGGGATCCGCGCCGAGCTCTCCGGCCGCGCGAAGCATCTTTGGTCCATCGCCCAGAAGATGCGGCGCAAGGGTGTCGGGTTCGAAGAGGTCTACGACGTGCTCGCGATCCGCGTGATCGTCGACGACGTGCCTTCCTGCTATGCCGCGCTCGGGGTCGCGCACACGCTCTGGCCGCCGATCCCAGGGCAGTTCGACGACTACATCGCCGTACCGAAGGCCAACATGTACCAGTCGCTCCACACCGCGGTGATCGGCAGTGGCGGTCAACCCGTCGAGATCCAGGTGCGCACGCAGGACATGCACGGCCTCGCCGAGTACGGCATCGCGGCGCACTGGCGGTACAAGGAGGGCGGCAAGTCCGACCGCGACTACGAGTCCAAGCTCGCCTGGGTCCGCCAGCTGCTCGAGTGGCAGCACGACGTCGCCGACGCCGAGGAGTTCGTCGAATCGCTCAAGGTCGACGTCTTCCAGGACGAAGTCTTCGTGTTCACTCCAAAGGGCGAGGTCAAGGGACTTCCCGCGGGATCGACCCCGATCGACTTCGCCTATCGGATCCACACCGACGTCGGGCACCGCTGCATCGGCGCGAAGGTGAATGGGCGGATCGTTCCGCTCGACCACAAGCTCGCGTCAGGGGACATCGTCGAGATCGTCACGAGCAAGGCTGCGCGGGGCCCATCGCGCGACTGGCTCGGGATGGTCCGCACGCCGGGCGCGCGCGAGAAGATCCGCCAATGGTTCAAGCGCGCGCAGCGGGACGAGAACATCACGCACGGCAAGGAGCTTCTCGACAAGGAGCTGAAGCGCATTTCGCAGACGACGCTCGGCGACATCCCGGACGAAGACCTCCGCAAGGTCACCGAGAAGCTGAACATGCACGACGTCGATACGCTCTTCGCCTCGCTCGGCTATGGCGCCGTGACCGCCGCGCAGGTCGTCACGCGCCTCGGCATCACCGACGACACGCTGCTCGCCATTCCCGACTTCGCGCCGCCGCTTCCGCCGGACACTTCGCGTGGCGGGGTGAACGTGAAGGGCGTTGGCGACCTGCTCGTGCGCTTCGGCGTCTGCTGCAACCCGGTTCCCGGCGACAAGATCGTCGGCTACATCACGCGCGGGCGTGGCGTGACGGTGCATCGCGCGGACTGCTCGAACGTGAAGGGGACCGCCGACAAGGAGCGGTTCGTCGACGTCGAGTGGGAGCGCTCGACGACGCGAACCTATCCGGTCGCGATCCGCATCGAAGGGTGGGATCGCGATGGCTTCCTCCGCGACGTGGCCGCGGTCATCAGCGAGAACCAGGTCAATCTCCTCGCGCTCTCGGCGCAGGCGAATCCCGACAAGACGGCGTCGGTCAACGCGACCCTGCAGGTGACGAGCGTCGAGCAGCTCTCGCGCGTCCTCGCCAAGCTCGAGGGCATCCGCGACGTGTTCAGCGTCCATCGGGACGGCCGCTAGCTCGGGGACCCGTGCGGCGACCTCTCTACCTGGCAGCCATCGCCGCACTCCTGCTCGCTGGCAGCCTGTCATTCGCTTCGGCGGTGTTCGCCTCTCTGCACGCGCTCGACCCGGTCTTCCCTGCGGAGCTC
>VBDX01000136.1 GCA_005881885.1 Chloroflexota bacterium | reverse complement strand
CTCGGTGGTCGACCGATGGATGCACGGGTTGCGGCGGTCCTTGCTGCGGTGGTCATCACCGTCGCGTCGTTCAACCCGCAGAGCGTTCCGCGGGGACTCGCGCTCGCCGCGACGATCGCCGGCGCCCTGGCGCCGTGGTTCGCGATCGCGTTCCCGCCGTCGCCCGCGAGAGTCCTCCTCGTCGCTGCCAACCTCGCGCTGATCGTCACAG
>VBDX01000181.1 GCA_005881885.1 Chloroflexota bacterium | reverse complement strand
TCTGCCGCCCGCGCGCGGCCTCGACCTCGGGCACCTCGAGCGCGCAGCCGGTAACGAGGCCGACCTCGGCGCGCTCCTCGAGCGCCCAGCGGAGCGACCTGAGCAAGGCCGTGCTCTCGCGCGTGGGCGGCAGAACGCTGCGCTCGATGTGCAGCGGCCGAGCGTCCTCACGGTCGAGTCGCAGCTCGAGCCGGAGGGCCGCAAGGCCATCGCGCGCGAGTACAGCCGAGATCTCGTCGACCACGACACGAAGCGCGAAGACCAGCTGCTCGTGCGAAGCGATCGCGTCGTCCCAAGCCCGGCGCGCCCGAATGCGTCGCGGTGGCGCGGTCGCGCGCACCATGTCGTCGAACTCGCCGCGTGCCAGCGCGTGCGCGCGCGCGACGGCGCTTCCGAAACGGTCGAAGACCGCCCCGCGCGGCAGCTCGGCAAAGTCGCCGACGACCCGCAGGCCGAGCAGGCACAGCTCCTCACGCACCTTCTCGTCGACCGGTAGCACGTCGAGTGGGAGCGACGCGAGGAACGCGCGGCCGTCTTCGACCGCGCGCACCTCGCCAGCCGGCGTCCGCTCGGCGACGACGCGCGCGACGAACGGCGTCGGCGCGATCCCGGCCGAGACCTGAGTGCCGACCCGCGCGCATCGCGCGAGAACACGACGCGCGACCCGCGCCGGCGCGCCAAGGAGCTCCTCAGTGCCCGCGAGATCGCACGCGAAGACGCCGGGATCGAGCACGCCCACGCGCGGCAGCGCCGCATGGAGCGTCGACAGAAGCCGCGCATGGACCAGAGCCGAGGCGGAGGAGACGATCGCGAGCGTCACCGGATCTCTCATACCGCGACCTCCGCGAGATCGGCGCGCGTACCGAGATCAACGAGGGCGCCATCAGTGAGACAAAAGAGCGCGCGACGATCGAGGGGGCTCTGCCCCCTCGTACCCTCGACCGAGAATGACCAGCCCACGGTGCGGTCGAAGCGGCGCTCCCACGCAAGACGCTCGAAGACGAAGGCCGGCACGGCGACGCGACGTCCACGCTTCGCCGCGACCACCAAAAATGCCGCGGGCGACCCACGCACGGCCGGAAGCGCAGGCGCGAGATCGTCGACATCGACGCCACCGAAGGCTGGATCGCCCGCGTCGACGACCACGAGACGAAAGCCTTCGCTCCGCAGGGCGGCCGCGGCGGCGAGCGCGACAGCATCGCGGGGCGCCCGGACGACGATGACGCGTTCGAGGTTCACGCCTGCGCATTCGGCGGCGCGTGGGTCGAACGACGCAGTCGGATCGACCCACGCCACGGTGCCGCCCTGCAGTTGCGCGCCGACGACGGCGCGGAGCGCGAGCGAAAGCTTACCGACGCTCGGCGGACCAACGAACGCGAGCGGCTCGCCCGCGACAAGCCCACCGCCGATCAGGTGATCGAGCGAGGTCTTCGTTGCAATGACGATCTCGCTTCGATGGCGCTCGCTTGTCTCACCGCGTGCGAGCGCATGTACCCCAAAGCGTCCTTCGATACGTGCGATGGCGTTGGCCAGGCCGCTCTCTCCCATGGTCGCTCCCCAAGTGCGTTCGCGATCCGTCCGTTCGGAACCGACGGCTGGCCCCATCGGACTCGTTAGAACAGATGTTCTAGAGGCTACTCAGTGCCACGAGCGTTGTCAAGCTGCCAAAAAATGCGCCCGATGGCCGGAATCGTGCACGCGCTCCGTACCCATGGCAAGCATGGCACCGGGACGCTGCGCGGACTGCGGAGCGGATGCATACATCCAACTCGCGGTCGAGACCGCCATGCTCTGCGCGCACTGCTACGCCCTGCGGCTCGGCCTCTCCCGTGTGAGCGGGCGCAAAGGCGGCGAGCGTGAGCAGCAATCGGGACTGTCGAAAAGGGCGAACTAGGAGCTCGCGACAGCCCGCGGCCGTACCGTCGCAACCGCTTCGCGGAGCGCGCTGACCCGAAGAGCCGCGTATCCGGCGAGCAGCGTCACGATCACTCCGCCGACGAGGAACGCGTTGTTGATCCCGACAAGCGTGCCGAGAGACCCGAGCAACATCTGCCCGAGCGGCATGAATCCCATGAACACCATGGTGTGCACGCTCATGACGCGCCCGCGAAGGGCATCGGGCGTCCGAGTCTGCATCAGCGTGTTGGCCATGCCGAGGAAGACCATGACGGCGAGGCTCGTCAGACCGACGAAGACCATCGCGCCGAGGACGCCATGCTGCGTGCCGAAGAGAGTGAGGAGAGTGCCGTGAGCGAACGCGGCCGCGACGAGAAGCGCGCCGCGACGCCTCCAGGATCCGAGCGAAGCGGTGAAGAGCGCGCCGGCGAGCGCACCGCCCCCTGACGCCGCGAGCAGCCAGGAGAGCTCGAGCGCGCCGACGCCGAGGAACTGCGCTTCCGCTGGAAGGAGCTGGATGTAGGGCCGCGTGAGCAGCGCGGTCGCCACGCTAAGTGCGACGACCCAGCGGAGGACCGGATCCCCTCGGATGAACAAGAGTCCTTCGCGGATCGAGTCGAGCATCGAGAGTCGCGAACCGTACTCGACGACCGGCTGGGGTCGCATCAAGAGGAGGGCGACGACGATCGAGACGTAGGAGATCGCGTTGATGATCATCAGCCCGCCGACGCCGAACGGGATGATGAGGATCCCGCCGAGAAGCGGTCCGACGAGTGTGGCGCCATTGAAGGCCGCCGAGTTCAGACCGATGGCGCTCATGAGCTCCTTGTCGGAGACGAGGCGAGGGACCATCGCCTGACGGGTTGGAGCGTCGAACGAGAAGACGATCGAGTTCAGCGCGCTGATGAGCACGATCTCGACGATGTTGATGTGATCGGAGATCGTGAGCACGCCCAGGATCCCCGCGATGATCGCGGCGCTGGTCTGGGTCATGATCAGCAGGCGCCGGCGGTCAGCGCGATCGGCGACGACGCCGCCGAAGAGCCCGAACGCGAGGCCCGGGACTGCGCGCGCCAGGCCGACCAGGCCAAGGTAGAACGGTGCAAGCTGGGGCGAGCCGTCCTTGATGGCGAGCTGGACAACGAGCCAGCCGAGCCCGAACTGCTGCATCCACGTGCCGATGTTCGAGACGACCAGACCGATCCAGAACAGGCGGAAGTCACGGTGCTCGAGCGCGGACCAGGCCGAGGTGCGGCCGGGTTCTGCGGCCGCGGCCTCATCCAGTGCCTCGGTCTCGAGCTCGGGGGCAAGGTCCTTTGCGGTCAACTGCTCACGCCCAGCGAGAGTGCATGGGAGTCGAACCCACCACGGAACGTTCTACGCACCGTCAACGGTTTTGAAGACCGAGGGGCTCACCGGAGCCCCCGCACTCTCAATTCGAGCTTCCAGGGAAACTCATGGTCAAGTGTCGGGCCAGATGTCCACCGACGTTCAAATCCGCCAAGGCGGTCGACGAAGCGACGCGAGGCGGCTGCCGAAGCCAAAAATAGACCCGTTGTGTTTTTTGTGTTTATAGCCTAACCTCTCCGCGTGAAGAGTCTGGATAGCCAGCTTCTAACGACCGGCCAGGCCGCCGGCCTTCTGGGCTGCTCGCGACAGCACGTCGTCGATCTGTGCCAGCGCGGCCAGTTCGACTATCAAACAACAGGAGCGCACCGCCGGCTGCGGCGATCCGACGTTGAAGCGCTCGCCCGGCGGCGTCGGGGTATGACGCGGGAAGAACTGCGCTCGCTTTGGCTGAATCGGGCCGTCGCTGCCGAGATGGCGCAAGATCCCGACCGGGTCATCGGACTTGCGCGCGAGAATCTCGCGCGCTTTCAACGAATCCATGCCGGCCGATCCGCGGAGCACTGGCTGAAACGCTGGGAGTGGATCCTTGACCAGGGTCCCGAACTCGCGATGGAGACGCTTACCTCCCCGGCGCCGGAGGCGTCTGACCTGCGGCAGAACTCACCATTTCCGGGCGCGCTTACCGAGAGCCAACGTCACGCTGTCCTGGATGCCTTCGACCGTTCCTGGAGGCAACGCGTGCGGTGAACCGCGAGGAGCTGGAGCACGTGCTCCGCGCCGCGGGCGAGGTGGTGAAGGCTCCCCACTTCATCGTAATCGGGAGCCAATCGGTACTCGGCTCTTTTAGTGAGGACCGGCTTCCGTACGAAGCGACACGCTCTATCGAAGTGGACATAGTGGTCGCGGGTGATCCTGACGAAACAAAGATCGGGCTGATCGACCGGAACATCGGCGAAGACAGCGAGTTCCATCGAATGAACGGTATGTACGCCGAAGGCGTCACTCTCAGCACTGCCGTGCTGCCCGAAGGCTGGCGGAAACGACTAGTAAGGTTCCAGCCGCCGACGCTGTATCCCGTCCAGGCTCTTTGTCTAGAGCCGCACGACTGCGTTGCTTCCAAGATGGTGGCTGGCCGTTCGAAGGACTACGACTTTGCCAATGCGATGCTGGCCCGAGGTCTCGTGAGTCCCGGAACCTTGGGCAAGCGAATTGACTTACTGCCCATCACCGGACGCGAGAAGGATCTGCTCCATCGGTGGCTTCAGGGACAGATCGGACGACTGAAGAGGTCGATCAAGAAAAACAAGTCTCCCGGGCGGAGGCAGCCGGGTGCATAACCTTGAACGCTGGCCGACTTGGCCGATCAGTTCTAGTCCGCGGAGGAGTCACTCCGCGGTTGCGCCGAGTCGTAGCCACTGCGAACGTCTTTCCGGCTTCGGCTGGGCCAGACCTTCTGACGTCCCTCGCTGACCTGAACGGCAGCGGCACTGGGATCCATGTTGCAGTAGCCCTCGAACACCACGCCCTTATCCATCGTGAAGCTGGGCGTCGCGACGTCTGCCTTCACGCGGGCATGCCCCTGGAGCTCGACGGAGTCGCGCGCTTTGATCTTCCCGGTGACCTCTCCCCTGATGACCACCGAGCCGCAGCGGATGTCCGCGTCGACCTTGGCCTGCTCCCCGATGATCAGGAGGTCGTCCGTCGTGATTGCGCCTTTGAACGTGCCGTTGAACTCGACCTGGCCCTTGAAGCTCAGCTTGCCCTCGAAGACCAGTCCGGGGCCGAACGTCGCGTTCCCCGCCGGATCGACGCTTGCCTGGTAGTCAGCTTGACGCATGTGACCTCCTGATCCTCGCTCGTGTAGGAAGAAACGCGACGCGATAGTGGGACGCTACGGGTCAGGGATCACCGAATCTCGGCTCGCGCGTTTCGGTGAGGAGCAATTCGGTCCCAGACACCTTCGCGACAAATCCGTCGAGGCGGCCCACCGGCAGCAGCAGCTCTGGATGATCGCCTCGGGGCGCGGCGGACAACCGGGAACGAATACGTCGACGGGAGGATGCTCGCGGCGCCTTCGCCTGAGGCGTAGCCGTTCGGATACGGCGAGCCGCTGGTCGCGCACGGCCCACCGGAATCACCAGACGGGGCTCGGACATTGCCTCGTACGTGCCGGGAACGCGTACGCCGAAGCAACGTGAGAAAGGTCGATGGCGAGAAGCGGTGTCAGGGGGATTTCGAATCCACTTTGGTCTCGACGAGCAGCACTTCGGCGCCCTCGTCGCCCGCTTCGATCTCGATCGCCGGCTCGCTCCAGATCTTCGCCGCCCCGCCTTCGTCAAGCTCGGGCTTCGCGAGCGAGCCGTGCACGACGAAAAGATATCCACCGAACCCGGGTCGGAACTCGTGCCGCACCTTCGTGCGCGGATCGAGGAGCGCCGCGTACACCGCGGCGTCCTGGTGCACGGTCACCGCGTCCGTGGCGCGCGGAGCGCCGTCATTCGCGTAGCCGGGTGCCGGCACGAGGAGTGGCTTCAACCGATTGCGGCGTGACTCAGGACTGAACTCACGTTGCTCGATGCTCGGCTCGAGGCCGCGCCGCGAGGGCATGATCCACATCTGGATAAAGCGCATCGGCTCGGCCTTCGAGCCGTTGCGCTCCGAGTGCTGCATCCCTGACCCGAGGGTCGCACGCTGCACCGAGCCCGGCGGAAGGATGCCGCCGTTGCCGCGCGAGTCGGCGTGCTCGAAGGTCCCCTCGGCGACGTAGGTGATGCCCTCGATGTCGCGATGCGGGTGCATCGGCCACGCGGCGCCCGGCACAAGGCGGTCGTCGTTGAACACGCGCAGGTCGCCGAGGCCCATGTTCGCGTCGTCCCAGTACTGATCGAAGCTGAAATGCCAGTTCGCGGAGAACCAACCGCCCTCAGCGTGGTAGAGCGACGCACGCGGGCGTAGAACGACGGTCACGGCGCGGCGGCTGCTAGCTCGTACGCGTGGGCGCGGTCGGTTCTGGCGGCGTGGGCTTCGTCGCGGTCGTGTCGGTGGGCGTCGTTGGCGTCGGGGGCTTTTGCATGGCCGGGGTCGGGCTCGTGGTCTTCTCGGGTGCCGCCACCACAAAATGCGGCTGGATCTGCAGGAGCAGCTTGTCCTTCGGCACGTATCCCACTACGCGCTGCGCCTCGCGGCCGTTCTTGAACAGGATCATCGTGGGGATCGCCCGGACGCCGAAGCGGCCGGCGGTGATCGGGTTGGCGTCGACATCGAGCTTGGCAATCTTG
>VBDX01000015.1 GCA_005881885.1 Chloroflexota bacterium | reverse complement strand
TTGCCCTCACCCGGCGCGAGGCTATTCAGAGCGCGCACGTCACCAGGCGTAAGGTCGAGGCGCTCGAGCACGCGATCGCGCTGATCCGCGGTGGTTGCGATGAAGTCGAATATCCGCCGCCAGGCCTCGGCCGCCACCGGCGCGCGCGGCTCGCGCGAACGATTGGGCATGCGCCCATGATACCGCCGGAATAGTTTGAGTGATGAGATAGTTTGACTGCTCGAAGCATCTGGGTTATCGTCCTCGACGCAGATCGCTAACCGGGAGACATGCCGTGAACGTCTATTCGATCGTGCTCTACCTCCACATCGTCGGTGCGCTCCTGCTGTTCGTCGCGATGGGCATCGAATTCGTGGCCGTGTCGAGGCTCCGCTCGGCGGGAACGGCCGAGCAGGCGCGGGACTGGCTCAGCGTGCTGGGGTCGATACGCGTGATCGGACCGGTCGCGCTGGTCGCGATCCTCGTCCCCGGCCTCTACATGGCGGCCACGAGCGCCGGCTGGGAAGGCTGGAACATCCTCGCGCTCGTGGCGATGGTCGGCATGGCGGCGCTCGCCGGGTCGAATGCGGCGCGGATGCCGGCCATCGGCCGTTCGATCGGGCCGCTACGCGGTCCGCTACCGCCTGAGGCGCGCGCTCGGCTGCGCGACCGGATCATGTGGTCGTCGATCCTGACCCGGATCGGGATCGGCCTCGGGGTCGTGCTGCTCATGACGGCAAAGCCCGACCTTGTCGGCTCGATCGTCGCGCTCGTGGTGTTCGCGGCCGCCGGCGCGGCTGTCGCATTCGCAACATCAGGCACGGCGCCGGGATCGACGGAACCTCGCGGCCTCGAGCGCGCCTCATGACGCGGAGCATTCGAGTCTTCCTGCTCATCGAGGCCTCGAGCTTCGCCGCGGCCGCGTTGGTTCATTTCGGTGTCTTGACCCACGGGTACGAACATCAGGCGGCCGGCACCGCCGAGAGCGTGATCGCGTTCGCGCTGCTCCTTGGTTTGGCGCTGAGCTGGAGCCCGTTGGCGTCTACCCGAGCGCTCGGCCTCGCCGCTCAGGCCTTCGCGTTATTCGGGACGCTGATCGGTGTGTTCACCATCGCGATCGGAGTCGGTCCACGAACCCTGCCCGACATCGCCTATCACATTGCCATCGTGGCTGTGCTGGTCGCGGGTCTGATCGTGGCGGCGCGAGCGCCGGTCGCGGGATCGGGGCAGCGCGCGTACTCCTAAGCCAGCGGCTCGAAGCGCGCGGTGAAGTGCCGGAGCTGCGGCGGCTCGTCCACGATCCGGTAGCCACCGAGCGTCGAGGCTCGCGCCGCGACCGCGGCCACGACCTCGATCACGTAATCGATATGGCTCTGGGTGTAGGTGCGGCGCGGGATCGCCATTCGCACCAGATCCATCGCCGCCGGTGTCTCGCGGCCGTCGGCATGACGGCCGAACATGACTGTGCCGATCTCGACGCTGCGGATCCCGCCCGCCTCGTACAGCGCGACCGCAAGCGCTTGACCGGGGTAGGCAAGGGGCGCGATGTGCGGAAGCATCGCCCGTGCGTCGACATACACGGCGTGCCCGCCCGCCGGCTTCACGATCGGAACCCCGGCGCGATCCAGCGCCTCGGCAAGGTATTCCGTCGACCGGATGCGGTAGCGCAGGTAATCGTGCTCGACCGCCTCCTTCAGACCCTGCGCGATCGCCTCGAGGTCGCGTCCGGCGAGTCCGCCGTAGGTCGGGAACCCTTCGGTGAGGATCAGCACGTTGCGGCACTTTTCGGCGAGCGCGTCGTCGTTGAGCGCGAGCCAGCCGCCGATGTTCGCGAGCGGATCCTTCTTCGCGCTCATCGTCATCCCATGCGCGTATGAGGCCATCTCGCGGACGATGTCCGGGACCGCCTTGTCCGCATATCCCTTCTCGCGCATGCGGATGAACCAGGCGTTCTCGGCGAAGCGGCACGCGTCGAGGAAGAAGGGCACGCGGTAGCGATCGCACGCCGCACGCACCGCGCGGATGTTCTCCATCGAGACCGGCTGCCCGCCACCGGAGTTGTTCGTCACCGTGACGAAGACCGCTGGCACGTCCGCCGCACGCTTCGCCAGCAGCTCGTCGAGCGCCTCGATGTCCATGTTTCCTTTGAACGGATGGATGCGCTGCGGTTCACGTCCCTCGGGAATAACGAGATCCACCGCCTCGGCGCCGGTGGCTTCGATGTTCGCGCGCGTCGTGTCGAAATGGGTGTTGTTCGGGATGACCTTTCCCGGGCCGGCGATGACCGAGAAGAGGATCCGCTCCGCAGCACGACCCTGGTGCGTTGGGATGACGTGGCGGAAGGGAAAGAGCTCGCGCACCGCATCGAGGAAGCGGAACCACGACGGCGAGCCCGCGTAGCTCTCATCGCCGTGCTGGATCGCGGCCCACTGGTCTCGGGACATCGCGCCGGTCCCGGAATCCGTGAGCAGATCGATCAGCACGTCCTCCGCTCGGAGCGCGAAGAGGTTGTAGCCGGCGTCCTTGATCTTGGTCGTGCGCTCTTCCTCGGTCGTCAGGCGAAGGGGCTCGACGGAATGGATGCGGAAGGGCTCGATGATCGTGCGGAATTTCTGCGTCACCGCGCGCCGATGCTAGTGCGAGGCGCTCTCCCGGACTCGTCGCAGGGCCTCCGCGAGCCCATCCGTCCAGGCCTCACCGTGCCCGGGAAGGACGAGGCCGGCCTCCATACCGTCGAGCCGCGCGAGAGACTCGCGGGCTCGCGGCAGATCAGAACCGAAGGGCGCGATCTGCGGACCGGTCTCGCCGGAGATCACGTTATAGGTCGCGAATGCGTCGCCGGCGAAGAGGGTGTCGCGCGCGGCGACGTGCAGCGCGGCGCTCCCTTCGCTGTGTCCCGGGAGATGGATCACGCGCGGTGCGCCGGGTACGTCGAGGGTAGCGCCGTCGCCGAAGGTAGAGACCTCCGCGATCGGAGTCGTCCGCAGCATGCCGTGCGTCATGGCGAACCTGAGGAACCCGAGCAGCGGGCCGATCCGGATCCCGGCCCACGACTGGTTCTTCGGTTTCTCCTCACCGCGCGCGATCTTCGCGTCCAGCTCGTGGACGCTGACCGGTACGCCGCGCTCGCTTCGGATTCGCTCCGCGAACCCGACGTGATCGGTATGCGCGTGAGTGAGCACCACGGCGCGCACGTCCGCGAGGGTGCGGCCCATCGCCGCGAGCTCGCTGGGAAGGTCTTTCCAGTACGCCGGAGCACCGCAATCGACGATCGTGACCTCCCCGCTTTCCTCCAGCAGATAGGAGTTGATGAGCCCGTCGCCGATCCGGTGGATGCCCGGCGCGAGCTTCATCGGCGCGCCGCCGACCGGCGCGTCGCCTTCCTAACCGCGTTGCGTTTGGGCACCGCGGCCGCCGCGATAGCCTCGTAGCTCTCGTCGATCCAGCTGCGGAGCAGCGCGACCGGCACTTGTTCGCCCTTCGCGAACCGCGCGGCGACCCACCCGGACTTATCCATGCCGTAGCCCATCTTTTGGACGAACTTCTGCGCGCGCGCGTAGAGCAGCGAGCGAGGAAGCTTCACGCCGACCCCGAGGTCCGGCCCTTTCTGCCCGAAGAAGACGAAGATCTTCTTGCCGACCTTGGCGACGTCCTCACCCCACGGGTGGTCCAGCCACGCTCCTTCGTGTTTCAGCGCGTGGGCGAGGAGCGCTTTGCGTGTGGCGCTGGTCGTCGCCATGGAATGGACGGAGGGAGCCTACAGTTCCCCCGTTGTGGTCTCCCCCGAGAAGTTCCCCGACCCCGAGGTCGACCCAGCGGTACCGGCCCAGAACGGCGAGGCCAGAGCCGTCCTCGCCGGCGGTTGCTTCTGGTGCGTCGAGGCCGTGTACAAGCAGCTGGACGGCGTCCGCTCGGTCGTCTCCGGTTACGCCGGCGGATCTGCCGACTCGGCCGACTACCAGACGGTTTCCTCCGGACGGACCGGACACGCCGAGGCCGTCGAGGTCCGGTTCGATCCGTCGAAAGTGAGCTACGGGCAGCTTCTCAAGGTCTTCTTCTCGATCGCGCACGACCCCACGACGCGCGACCGCCAGGGACCGGACGTAGGCAAGCAATACCGCTCCGTGATCTTCTACGCGAACGACGAGCAGAAGCGGACCGCGGAGGCGTACATCAAGCAGCTGAACGGCGCGCACGTCTTCGACGCGCCGATCGTCACCGAGGTCACGCCGCTCGAGCGCTTCTACGAGGGCGAGGACTATCACCAGGATTACGCCGAGCGAAATCCGCTCCAGCCGTACATCCTCTTCAACGCCGCACCGAAAGTGCAGAAGGTCCGCAAGTACTTCGCGGATCGCGTGAAGGTCCGGTAGCACGACCGCGCTCAGCCGCTAGCTGCGTCTGGGCCCGGACATGCGCGGTCATGATCTAACCGACCCGATACGCGCTCGGGTCCACGTGCGCGGCGACGAGCCGCGGGCGGTCGGAGGGCGGCGAGCGGAGCGCGGCGCGGCACTCCTCGACCGAGGTCACGTCGATCCCGGCGATGCCGAAAGCTGCGGCGAGCTTGGGGTAGTCGAGCGCGCCGAACGTCGTGCCCGTCACCGGATAACCCTTGCGCTCCTGCCCGGCCTTGATCTGGGAGAGCGCGTCGTCGGCGAGGACGACCACGGTCACGCCGAGTCCGCGCCGCACGCCGGTTTCGAGCTCGGCCATCGACATGGCGAAGCCGCCGTCGCCGAGGACGCATGCGACGGAACGCGACGGATCGGCGAGCTTGAGCCCGAGTGCGGCGGGAAGCCCGTACCCCATCGACGACAGTCCGTTCGAGACGAAAAACGTCCGCGGCCGATACGCCGGCCAGCACTGCGCCGACACGGCCTTGTTGTAGCCGACGTCGCAGGTGAGAAGAGCGTCCCGAGGCAACGCGCCGCGCAGCTCAGCGAGGACCTGCTGCGCGGTGAGGCCGCGAGCGCTCGGCCGGATACGCTCGACGAACGCGTCGCGAAACGCGCGCAGTTCTTCGCGCCCGCGCTTCGGCCGGGGCTCGGAACTGGCGCGAAACCGCTCCAGCGCGATGTCGATCGGCCCGACGAGCTCGACCTCGCTGCCGTAGTAGCGATCGTCGTTCGGGAGAACGCCGATGTGCACGATGCGTGCTCTCGCGCTCCAGTCGCGGTCGAACTCGACCGGGTCGAATCCGACCATCAGGACCAGGTCGCATGTATCGATGTAGTCGTAGAGGTAGGCCGTGCCGAGCCCCTCGATCGTCCCGAGGAAGAGCTCGTGGTCTTCGGGGAAGACGCCCTTCGCCTTCGGACTGACCATGACCGGGACGCTCCACGCCTCGGCCAGCGCGCGGAGCGGACCTGCCACCGCTTCGTCGTTCGCGTCCATTCCCACGAGAAGCAGCGGGTGTTCACTCCCGCGCAGCCGCGCCATCGCGGTCCGCACGGCGTCCTCGTCGATCGCCGTAGTCGGCTCGGTGACGAAACGCGGCAGCGCGACGTCCACGGTCGGCTGCGTGGGGACGTCGCTCGCGACCTCGATGTGCACGGGACCGCGGCGCGCGCGCTGGGCCGTCCGCAAGGCGCGCTCGATGACCGCCGCGGCGTTCGCGGGCGAAAGCTTCGCGTGCCACTTCGTGATCGGCGCGAAGAGCTCGCCGAGATCGAGCCGCTGATGCGTCGCGATCTCATAACGGTCCGCTGGGAGCTGACCCGTGAACGCCAGGACCGGCGCGCGATCGAGGTACGCGTGCGCGATGCCGGTGACGAGATTGGTCGCACCCGGGCCGAGCGTGGCGAGGCACACGCCGGGAACGCCGGTCAGCGTTGCGCCGGCCTCGGCCATGAACGCGGCGGCCGTCTCCTGTTTGGTCAGCACGAACTCGAGCCCCGCCTGGCGGAATCCCTCGATGAGGTCGACCACCTCGCCGCCGGGATGGCCGAAGACGTGGCGGATGCCGGCCGCGCGCAGGCGATCGCCTACCGCGCGGGCGACACTCGAAGTCACGGCGATAGCATGCCGCCGATGTGGGAGGGTCGCTCGATGTGAGACCGAACTTCAGAGTTGATTAAGAGGCCGATTCCTTAGCGTCTTATTAGCGGTCCGCCTCCTAAAATCGGTCCCAATGCGCGTACTTCTTGTCGAGGACGAGCCCGCCGTGCGAGACGCGGTCGAGCGCGCGCTGCGTGGCGCTGGGCACAAGGCCGACCTCGCCCGAGAGGGCCCGGCCGGCCTGGAGCTGGCGATGACCAACCCCTACGACGCGGTCGTCCTCGACCTCGGGCTTCCGGGCCTCGACGGCGTCGAGGTCTGCCGGCGCTTACGCGCATCCGGCAACCAGGTGCCCGTCCTCATGCTCACCGCGCGCGCTGCGGTGCGAGACCGCGTGGAAGGCCTCGATGCCGGCGCCGATGACTACCTCGTCAAGCCGTTCGCGCTCGACGAGCTCCTCGCGCGGATCCGCGCGCTCGGCCGGCGCGGTGAGGATGGCGCGCATGGGCGCGGCATGCTCCACTTCACGGATATCGTTCTGGACCGCGACGCGATGGAGTGCCGGCGCGGTGACCGCCTCATCCCGCTCACCCGCACCGAGTACTCGCTCCTCGAGCTCTTTATCGCGAACCCGCGAAAGGTCTTGCCGCGCGACGTGATCTTCGATCGCGTCTGGGGCTACGACTTCGGTCCCGACTCCAACTCGCTCGACGTGTACGTCGGCTACCTTCGCCGCAAGCTCGAACAGGGTGGCGAGCCACGCGTCATCCAAACGGTGCGGGGCGTCGGTTACGTGATGAAGGAGCCGTGAGCTTCCGGCTGCGCCTCACGCTGCTGACCGCCGCGGCGGTCGCGGTGGCGGCGATCGGGGCGTCCGTCGCGATCTATCTCGTCGTCCAGGACCAGCTCATCAAGCAGGTCGATGACACTCTCGCAAAGACCGCAGTAATCGGTGGCCCTGGACGTGGCGGTCCATTCGGCGACCGCGGCCCGCAGCTGGTGACCGGGCGCCAGGACGTGTTCGGTCAGATCGTCGACTCCAACGGGAACATCATTCAGGCCGACCTTGGGGTCGCGTTGCCGTCACTGGTCACGCAGGACGTCAAGGACGTCGCCTCCGGCAAGCGCGATGGATTCCTCGCGACCGCGACCTCTCAGGACTATCGCATTCGCGTGCTCGTCCGGCCGATCTCGAACGGTCGTGCGCTTGAGGTCGCTAAGTCGCTCGAAGATATCGACGGCGCGCTCGCCCAGACGCGGATCACGCTCGCCGAGTTTGCGATCGCCGCGATCGTCCTGGCCGCCCTCCTCGGTCTGCTCATCGCCCGTACCGCGCTCGCACCGGTGAAGCGCCTGACCACGACGGTCGAAGAGGTCACGCGGACGCGCGACCTCTCACGCCGTGTCGCCGCGCGCGGTCGTGACGAATTGAGCCGCCTCGGCACGAGCTTCGACGCGATGCTCGGACAGCTCGAAACGTCGCTCCGTTCCCAGCGGCAGCTCGTCTCCGACGCGTCGCATGAGCTCCGCACCCCGCTCACCGCTCTACGGACCAATCTCGAACTGCTCGAGCGCGGGCAACCCGCGGACCCGATCGAGCGTCAGCAGCTGCTCGGGGATCTCGTGGTGCAGATGGAGCGGCTCACCACCCTCGTCGGCGATCTCATCGAGGTCGCCCGCGACGAAGAGACGCCGATGCCGTTCGAGGAGCTCCGGCTCGACGAGGTCGTCGCGGAGGTCGTTGACGATATGAAGATGCGCTACCCGAAAGTGCGCTTCGCGGTGGCCGCGAGTCCGACCACCGTCAACGGAGTGAAGGTTCGCGTCTCGCGCGCGATCACGAACCTTCTCGACAACGCCGCGAAGTGGAGCCCACCGGGCGCGCTCGTCGAGGTGAGCGTCGCGAATGGCGAGGTCTCGGTGCGCGATCACGGTCCGGGCGTCGCCGCGGAGGACGCGTCGCGGGTCTTCGACCGGTTCTGGCGCTCGAATGACGCGCGGCACCTTCCCGGTTCCGGGCTCGGGCTTTCGATCGTCAAGGATGTCGCGGAGGCGCACGGTGGCTCGGTGACTCTCGAGCGACCCAGCGACGGCGGCGCGCGCTTCCGGCTGCGGCTGGGCGGCGTCTAGAGACACAATCCGGGAGCGCGGCGCACTCGTACCATCGCATCAGATGGAAGGGCTCCTTGTCATGGCGGACATCTCCGGCTACACGGCCTTCGTCGCCGGCACCGAGCAGGACCATTCGCAGGAGATCCTCGCCGAGCTCATGGAGGCGATCTCGCGCAGCTTCGGCGGCAAGCTGACCATCGACCAGGTCGAAGGCGACGCGCTCTGCTGCACCACCGACCGTACCGACGCCGGCGTGACGGACTGGCTTCGTGAGACGTTCCGCGTATTCCACCGCCGGCTTCGCGACATCCGCTCGGCGACGACCTGTCCGTGCCGCGCGTGCGCGACCGTGCAGGAGCTCGGTCTCAAGTTCGTGGTCCATCGCGGGAGCTTCTCGCGCTACGAGGTCGCAGGCAGGGTGCAGCTTCACGGCAACGACGTGAACCTCGTGCACCGGCTCCTCAAGAACACCGTGCCCGGGCACGAGTACCTGCTCGCGACGGCCCCCGCGCTCGCGGCCTGGCCGGAGAGCGTTCGCGCCGAATTCGTCCACGCTCCGCAGCGCTACGACCTGGGTGAGGTCGACGCTTCGTACCTCGACCTGCGCCCGATCCATGAGGCCGTGTGGAGCGAGGAACGTCCCAAGGTGAACCCCTCGACGGCGAAGCTCCGCAGCACGGCGCGATTCCCTGGAACGCCGGAGGACGTGTTCCGGTACCTCACAGATCCGGGTCTGCGGAAGATCTGGATGGGCGTGCCGCGGGTCGATTTCTTCGCGGGCGCGCGTGGATCGCTGGTCGGCGCGGAGTACCACTGCATTCACGGTGAGAACCAGAAAGCCGTCTTCAAGGTCCTCGACTGCTCGGCGCCGCAGGAGATCACGATGCAAATGGATTTTCCGATGGTTGGGAACGTGTGGCGGACCGATCGCGTGGAGGCCGAAGGTCCTTCGACGACGCGCGTCGACACGGCGGTCTCATGGAAGACCAGCGGCATCAAGGCGCCGTTCCTCGATTTCATGGTCGGGCGGCTGTTGCGCAAGTACGGAGCTGAGTACGACAAGCGCGTCGCGGAGATGCTTCAGGAGAGCGCGCGCGCGAGCGTGTAAGCACCGAGTCCGAGGAGCAGCACTCCGACCACCCGGCGGAAGATCGGCTCGGGCATGCGTCGCAGCGCCCATCCGCCGGCCAGAGTGCCGATCACCGCACCGATCGCAAGCAGCACGATGAGCGGCCAGAGCGGCTCGAGCTGCGAACCCTGCGTCGCGATGTAGACCGGTATGCGCGCGCCATCGACGATGAGCGCCACGGCTGTGGCGGTCGCCACGAAGGCCCGTCTTTCGACATCGAATCCGAGCAGCGCCGCGGCGCGGATCCCGCCCTGGTTGCCGACGAGGCCGCCCAGCAGACCGGAGACTGCACCGCCGATCAGCGCGGCGACACGTCCACGGAAGCGCATCCGCTGCGCGAGTCCGGTGAGGCTGCCGGCACCCGCGAAGATGAGCAGCGCGCCGAAGATGATCGCGAGCGCCGCGCTCTGCACGACTGACTGCAGCGCCGCGCCGGTGAGCCCGCCGATCGCGCTCGCGGCTCCGAACCCGAAGAGCACGCCGCGATCGATATGCGTGCGCACGAGCAGGAAGCGGACGATCGTCCCTACGAGGTGGGGAAGCGACACCGCGGCGATCGCGAGCCGCACGTCCAGTTGCGCGGAGAGGACCGGCGTGAGGACGCTGCCGATCCCGAATCCCGCGACCGCCGCGATCGCGCCGGCGATGAACGCGGCGACGACGGCGATCGCGGTGAATGATTCCACTCCGACTATCCTCCACCTCCGATGACGACGCCGCGCGGGGCCGATCTGCTCCACGACCCGCGCCGCAACAAGTCGACGGCCTTCAGCGAACAGGAACGCGAGGCGCTCGGCCTGCTCGGCCTGCTGCCTGAAGGGATCGACGATCTCGATACGCAGCTGCGTCGCGCGCTCGCTCAGCTCGACGGCAAGACGACCGATCTCGAGCGCTACATCTATCTCTCGCAGCTCCAGGACACCGACGAGACGCTCTTCTACCGGGTGCTCATGTCCGACCCAGCGCGCTTCCTTCCAATCGTCTACACGCCGACAGTGGGGGAGGCCTGCCAGAAGTTCGGCCACATCATCCGGCGCCCGCGCGGGCTCTACCTTTCGATCCGACGCAAGGGCCGGGTGCGCGAGATCCTACGCAACTGGCCGGAGCGCGATGTCCGCTGCATCGTAGTTACCAGCGGCGAACGGATCCTGGGTCTCGGCGACCTCGGCGCGAACGGCATGGGGATCCCGATCGGCAAGCTCGCGCTGTACACCGCGGTCGGCGGCGTCCCGCCGCAGTTCACCCTTCCCGTGCTGATCGATGCGGGAACGAACAACGAAGCGCTGCTGACCGACCCGCTCTACCTCGGCATCAAGCAGACCCGCGCGTCGGACGAGGAGCTGGACACGTTCGTCGACGAGTTCGTGAGTGCGGTGCAGGCCGAGTTCCCTCATGCGCTGATCCAATTCGAAGATTGGGCAGGGAATGACGCGATCCGGCATCTGGAGCGCTACCGCGACCGCGTCTGCTGCTTCAACGACGACATCCAGGGCACCGCGGCGGTCGCCCTCGCCGGTCTTCTCGGCGCACTGCGAATCACCGGTGCTCCGCTGTCGCGGCAAAGGTTCCTCTTCCTGGGCGCGGGCTCCGCCTCGATCGGCGTGGCCGAGCTCCTCGCCAAGTCGATGTCCGCCGAAGGCCTGCCCATGGACGAGGCGCGGTCGCGGATCGCGCTCTTCGATCGCCAGGGTCTGATCACCGTGGATCGACGAGAGATGCACGACTACCAGCGACCGTTCGCGCAACGGCACGTGCCGATCACCGACTTCGCCACGGCGATCGAGGCCCTGCGACCGACCGGGATCATCGGGCTGTCGACGGTCGGCGGGGCGTTCGATCGCCGCGTGATCGAGGCGATGTCGCGGGTGAACGAGCGTCCGATGATCTTTCCGTATTCGAATCCCACATCGCGCTCCGAATGCACCGCGGAGCAGGCCTACACGTGGTCCGAAGGACGAGCGGTCTTCGCGAGCGGCAGCCCGTTCGCGCCGGTGCGGATCGGCGAGCGGACCTTCATCCCGGGGCAAGGAAACAACGTGTATATCTTTCCGGCGATGGGGATGGCGGCCTTCGCGACCGGCGCCCGACGCGTCACCGACGAGATGTTCATCGCCGCAGCGGGCGGTGTGGCCGAGAAGGTGACGCAGACGGATGTCGCCATGGGCCTGATCTACCCGCCTGTCTCGGCCATTCTCGAGACCGAGCTGCGCGCGGCAGCCAAAGTGGCCCAGGTGATCTTCGACCGAGGCTTTGCCACCGTCGAGCGGCCGTCGGGTGACCTAGAAGCGTGGATTCGCACGCATGCGTACGTCCCGAGCTATCGGAGCCTCGTCTAGTGGCTGCACCGAGGCTCTTCCGGGTCATCGTCCAGGTCCCCGATCTCGATCACGCCGCCGACTTCTACGGGACGCTCCTCGGGACTCCGGGGCGGCGCATTCCCGGTTCTCGACACTACTTCGACTGCGGTGAAGTCATCCTCGCGCTGGTCGATCCAACACCGGGCGGCGAGTCGGCGCGACCGACGCCGGACTACCTGTACTTCGCCGTCTCCGATATCGAGGCCATTCACGCGCGCGCCCGCGAGCTCGGTGCACTCTCGACGGGGTTGGTCCACGGCGCCGGGGCCGGTGACATTGTGGCGCGACCATGGGGCGAACGAAGCTTCTATGCGTCGGATCCGTTCGACAACCTGCTCTGTTTCGTCGACGAGCGGACGGTTTTCACCGGCCGCTAGCAAAGTGAAGACTAGAGTGGGCCCGTGCCCACCGAGATCGTCGTCGAGACCGAGGATCGCCCGGGCGTCATCGCTGAGATCGGCGAGCTTTTCGGCCAGGCGCGCGTGAACATCAAAGCAGCCGCCGCGTTCTCGCAGAATGGCAGCGGGCACTTGCACTTCGTCGTCGACAACGCCGACCGTGCTCTCGCCGCGCTGAAGGTCGGTGGCTGGAAGGTCACCGCGAAGCGTGAGGTGCTGTCCGTGTCGCTCGGCGACGAGGCTGGGGAGCTTGGGCGCTATGCGCGCCGTCTCGCGGAGGCGGGCGTGAACATCACGGCCCTGTACACCGCCGGCGAGCGCGCCGGCGAGAAGGAGCTGATCGTGGCCGTCGACGACCTGGCGGCCGCTCGCCGCGTCTGACGCGTGGAGGTCGCGGGTCGTGAGGTCAAGGTCACCAACCTCGAGAAAGTCTTCTTTCCGCAGCACGGGCTGACCAAGGGCGATCTCATCCAGTACT
>VBDX01000176.1 GCA_005881885.1 Chloroflexota bacterium | reverse complement strand
GGCGCTCTCGTCGCCGCGTGCCTCGTCGCGGCGTGCGGGGTCACGGCGCCCCAATCTCCGACAACCGATCCGATCAGCGGCCAATACACGGCGAGCGGCGGTGGTGGCGCCCTTCCGGCGGTGCAGGCGCTCACGGCGCGATTCAAGGAGCTCCACCCCTCGATCAACTGGCTGGTCACCGAGACCGGGTCAAACTCCGCGATCAAGCTCGTGGTGTCAAACACCATCGACCTCGGCTTCGTCAGCCGGAACCTCACCGAGAGCGAGAGCCAGCAGGTGACTCCCGTCCCGATCGGCTTCAGCGGGACGGCCATCGTGGTCCATGCGGCGAACCCGGCGACCAACCTAACGAAAGACGACCTGCTAAGGATCTACGCCGGCGAGGTCACGAACTGGTCCGAGCTCGGAGGAATGGACCAAATCATCCGTCCGTACATCCGCGAGCCGAACGCCGCGACGCGGCAAACGTTCGAGACCTTCCTCTTCGGCGCCGCGCCGCCGACCTACGGCAAGAACGTCACCCAGATGACGGAGGTCGACGCGTTGCTTACCGCTGTCGGGTCGTTCCGCGGAGCGATCGGCATCGCGAGCGCTGGATCACGCACCGCAGCTGACAAGAGGGTCAAGATGCTCTCGGTCGACGGCGCGCCGCCGACGCAGGAGAGCATCGCGAGCGGCGCGTACAAGCTCGTCCGCCCACTCTTCATCATCTACGGCGGGGACGTATCCGCGCTGAAGCCAGCACTGCGCGCGTTCCTGGAATTCGTGAAAAGTCCCGAAGGCCAGCGGATCGCGGCAGCGGCCTTCTAGCGCGGAGTCCGGTGTGATCACCGAAGATCACCAAGGACATCTGCGGAGCGCGAGGTTCAACGTTGGCGCACTCATCGCGATATGCCTTTTCGCCGGTTGCGGCGTTCCAGTTCCATCGACCCCGACACCCGACGCGCTGAGCGGCCAGTACAACGCGACGGGTGGCGGCGGAGCGCTGCCCGCGGTCCAGGCACTCACCGCGCGCTTCAAGCAGCTCCACCCGGGGGTGAGCTGGCTCGTTACCGAGACAGGCTCGGATGCCGCGATCAAGCTGGCCGCCTCCCACGAGGTCGACGTGGGCTTCATCAGTAGACCGCTCGCCGATTCCGAGAGGGCGCGGGTCACCGCGGTGTCCATCGGGTTCAGCGGCACGGCTGTCGTCGTCAACGCGGAAAACCCCGTCAGCAACCTGACGAGGGAGCAGCTACGGAAGATCTACAGCGGCGAGATCACGAGCTGGGCGGAGGTTGGCGGGACGGACCAGCCGATCCGGGCGTTCATCCGCGAGCCGAATGCGGCGACGCGGACCACATTCGAGACATATGTATTCGGTGGCAAGGCGACGTACGGCAAGACAGTCACCGAGATGTTCGAGGTTGAGCCCACACTGGGTGCGATCGCGTCCTTCCGCGGTGGGATCGGGATCGCCAGCATCGGGTCGCGGACCGCGAACGACACCCGGCTCAGGATGATCTCGATCGATGGCGTCGCGCCAACGCAAGCGAACCTTGCGAATGGCACATACAAGATCTTCCGGCCGCTGTTTCTCGTCTACTCGCCCGAGGCGGCGCAAGTCAGGCCTGGCATCACGGCATTCCTGGAATTTGCGAAGAGCCCGGAGGGACAACGCGTGGCGGCAAGCGCGTTCTAGCCGGACGCTCCTCCGCGCGCCACGCCGACGTAGTCGTCCATCCTTAGCACTTCGCCATTGTTCGTGCGTGAGCGCTCCGCCGCGAAAGCCAGCAGGTGACTTTGGAGCGACTCGCGGGCCGACGTGCGGACTCCGTCGCGATCGCCCCGCACCGCGGCGACGAACGCGTCCATGAGCCCTTCGTCCCCGCCTCCGTGGCCACCGATCCCCCGCGAGACATGCGACATCTCGCTCGTCCCGGAGCGGTGATCGTGAAGATCGATCTCGCCGCGACTTTCGTTCGCGAGCAGCGTGGCGCGCGTCCCGTCGATGCGGACCGTTCGCCCTTCGACGTGCGAGGCTCCCTGCATCGTGAGGCTCACGGACAGCCCGCGGCCGAACCGCATCAGGACGACCTGGTGGTCGACGACGTCATTGTCGCAGCGATACACGCAACGTCCGTAGGGTCCGGTCTCGAGCGCACGCATTACGCCTTCCGGTGTGCGATCGAGCGTGACCGCGGCGAGGGCGAAGCTCCGGGGGTTCTCGCGCAGCCGATCGAGGTAGACGCGTGGCGCGAAGTACGGGCAGACGTCGGCGATCGGGCAGCCATCGGTGCAGCGATCGGGGATCTCCGGGCCTACCGCGCCGCGGGTGAAGTGCGTCAGCGAGCCGAACGACGACAGCCACTCACAGGCGCCAAAGAGCCACACGAGCAGGTCGAGGTCGTGGCAGCACTTGGTGAGGATCATCGGCCCCGAGCGCTGTGAGTTCGCCCAGTTCCCGCGCACGTAGCTGTGCACGAAATGCCAGTACGCGAGATTCTCCCGCCAGTCGACCGAGACGATCTCGCCCAGGCGCTTCGCGGTGACGAGGTCTCGGATGGCCAGAAAGAACGGCGCGTAGCGCAGCACGTGCGCGATCTGCAATAGCCGGCCGCCGGTCTCCGCGGCCTCAATGATCTGCAGGCATTCCTGGGGCGTCGTCGCGATCGGCTTCTCGAGGAGGATCTCGTAACCCGCCGCGAGGAGAGCGACCGTGCTCGGACGGTGGGTACGGTCCATCGTCGCGTTGACCAGCGCCGGTGCGACCTGGGGCCGCGCGGCGAGCTCCTCCCAGGAACTGAACCGTCGATCGGCCGGGATGCGATGGGCCTCGCCGAAACGCGCGCGCCGTCCTTCATCGGGTTCGACGACGGCCACAAAGCGCGCTTTGTCCGGATGGCGCTCGGCGTACGCGCCGTATGCGAGGTAGCCCCGGTTACCGGCGCCGACCATGACGAGCTCGATCGGCTCCACGCCGCAAGGCTACGTGCTGGCCCAGAGGCCCCCGGTCACTCGACCTTGGCGACGGTCTGGCCACCCTCCGAGAGCGTGAAGACGTACCAGTTCTCGCGATTGCCCTGGCGCAGGGCGTAGACGAACTGACGGTCGCCGACCGAGCCGAGGTACCGAACCCCCGAGCAATCCAGCCCGTTGTCGTGCATACGCGCGAACTGCGCGGCGACGTCATCGGCCGTGACCCCGAGCGATGCATCGGTGTGCTCGGTGACGAAGCCGACGTCCGCCTTGCACAGCGCGTCCGCGTACTTGCCGACCCACTCCGGCGCGGCGGCGCCGCGGCCATAACGGAGGTCCGCGATCTCACCGCGCGCGCGGGCGAGCTCGTCGCGCGCCGTGAACAGGCTTGGCAGCGAGTCTTTGAGCGGTCCGGACCCGGCTCCGGTGAGGAGAGCGAGGACCATCGCGACCGGGACGAGAAGCAGTTTCACAGCTCCGACACTCAGGCATGACCTGTGCCAGCCTGGGCGCTTAGCATCCGGCCATCGAAGAAACTCTGGGACTCGATGACCTGGTCGCGAACCGGACGATGTCGCCCGCCATTGCCGACTTATTGAGGGCGACGGCTCGCGACCGCAAATCCTTCATCGTGATGGCTGTCCCGCGGCTCGCCGGCAAAAGCACGGTGCTGCACGCGATGGTCTCCGAACGGCCGAGAAAAGCACCGCTTCGCACGGTCGCCGAGGACGGGGACGACATCGACAAGCTTCTCGCCCAGAGCCGGGGCGGCTACATCGTGATCCCCGAGATCAGCCGAGGCGCGCACGCGCCGGGGTACATCTGGGGCGCGCCAGTCCGACGGATCTTCCAGGCCGTCGGAGCGGGTACCTCTTTGGCGGTCGCCCTGCACGCGCCCGGCCCGGAGGAGGCATTCGACATCATCTGCCACGGCTGCGCCGTCCCCGACTCGGACGCATCGAAGATCTCGCTCGTCGTTTACCTGCGCTCCCTCGGACACTGGGAGGAGCCGACGCGCCGCGTGGTCGACGGAGTGCACGAGATCTCGGGCGTGCGCGGCGGTCGCCCGACGACACGGCCTCTTTTCAAGTGGGACGAGCGCGACGACCGCTTCGTCACGCCGCAAGAGGCTCGTGGTGGCTGAGCCGCACCTGGCGTCAGGCCGGTGGGCGGCAACATTCGCGCGTCATCCCGGGAGCCTGACGATCGCTGAGCGTCGGGGTGGTCACGCTCTGGGCGCCGGAACTCGTCTCCTATCGAGCTCCGGCGCCTGAGCTGGCTAAATGCTTCTAGCCCCGGCGCGTGAGCTGGCGCAGGTTGGCGAGCGCGAGGAAGCCGAACACCGCAGCCGCCGCGATGCCCACCATGAGGACCGCGCTCCCTGTCGAGAGCCAGTCGCCCGAACGATCGGTGCCGAGGATCTTGGCGGTAACGCCTGCAGTCGCGATCGCCGTGCTGTAGTACGCGAGCGCGAGACCGAAGATCGTGAAACCGATGAACGCGAACGCCTTGGGCCACGAGGGGTTCTTCATGGCGCGCCATTCAATGGTGCAGGCGCGGGCTGGTCAATGTCTCGTCGGTACCAAGCGCAACCCGAAACGGAATCGATCCAAACCGCAACGAAATTGCTCGCACCGCGTTGCGGTCGTAGGCGCTCTTTCGGCCAGGAGAGTAATCTCGGGCTCCTCCATGAAGACCCGGGCGCCCGCGGGAGCGCTGCGCGACCGTATTTCTGAACTCATGCCCGAGCTCCGTACCGACCTCGAGGCGCTCGTGCGCATCCCTTCCATCAGTCATCCTGGACACGACCCCTCGCAGCTCGGACGATCCGCCGCGGCCACGGAGAAGATCCTGCGAAGCGCGGGCTGTGATACGAAGATCGTCGAGATCGAAGGCGTGCCCGCGGTCCTCGGACAGATCCGCGCACCGGCCGGCGCTCCGACCGTTCTGCTCTACGCGCATCACGACGTCCAGCCGACGGGCGCGCGCGAGCTCTGGCACTCAGATCCGTTCGAACCGACCGAGAAGAACGGACGGCTCTTCGGGCGCGGGACCTCCGACGACAAGTGCGGTGTGGTGATCCACGCGGGCGCGATCCGGGCGCACGACGGTCAGACGCCGGTGGGCGTCAGGATATTCGTCGAGGGCGAGGAGGAGTGGGGGTCGCCCAATCTCGCGAAGTTCCTCGAGCGTTACGGCGACGAACTGCGCGCCGACGCGGTCATCCTCGCGGACTCCGGCAACTGGCGCGCCGGTCAACCTGGACTCACGATCTCGCTCCGCGGGATCGTCGCGTGCGACGTCGAGATTCGGACCCTCGACCACGCGGTCCACTCGGGCGAATTCGGCGGTCCGGTGCCGGACGCGCTCACGGTCCTCGCGAAGACGCTTGCGACGCTGCACGATGAGAAGGGGAACGTCGCGGTCTCGGGCATCGCGAAGGGCAAGGCCGATCCACTTGACCTCACCGAAGAAGAGCTGCGCGAGCAGGTCGGCATGCGCCCCGGCGTGCGGCTTATCGGCGAGGGCGGCATCACCGACCGGATGTGGATGAAGCCGGCGGTCTCGATCCTCGGGATCGACGCGCCGAGGCTCACCGAGTCGACGAATCAGCTCGTGCCCTCGGCGAAAGCGCGCGTCTCGATGCGCATTCCGCCGGGGCAGGACGCCGATGCGGCGATGAAAGCGCTCGCCGACCACCTGCGCGCTCACGTCCCGTGGGGCGCCGAAGTCACGATCACCCCACGCGGCGCGGGCAAGCCGTACAAGCTCGCCGGCGAGGGGAGCGCATACGACGCGATGCGCCGCGCGATGAAGGAAGCCTTCGGTCGCGACCCCGTTTTCATGGGGGCCGGCGGCACGATCCCGTTCGTCGCTGACTTCGCGAAGGCCTTTCCCAAAGCCACGCTGCTCCTCACCGGCGCGGGCGATCCCTTCTCGAATGCCCATTCCGAGGACGAGAGCCTCGACCTCAAAGACCTCGAACGCTCGACGCTCGCCGAAGCGCTCTTCTTCGAATATCTCGCCGCGCCCTGACCGCGGCGGGCGTCGACGGCAGCGCGGAGTGGCTCGGCTAGAGAGTGTCCTCGCGCACGCGGCTGACAACGCCGAGAACGCGGCCGCCGCCGCGGGCCGGGTGACTAGCGTGGTCAAGGTGGTCGACGACGGCCTCACCGTGACCTAGCAGCCCGATCATCAGCGCCGCGGTCGAGCAGGCGGCCATCGCGATCGCCGCAGCAAGAGCCTGATCACCGTCCTTCAGCGTCACCAGGACGAAGCTGCTGCCGATCGCGAAGACCGACGCGGCGAGAAGAGTCCGCACTACCGCCTAGCTTCCAGCACGCGCTTGCAGGTCTCGTTGAACGCCCCGAGCGCCGCCTCGAACGCCGCGGCCGGGCCGGTCTTCAACGTCTTGAGCATCTCGTACCTCGCGAGGCACTCCTTGACCGCGGGATCCGTGGTCAAGGGCTTGGGAGAGGTCGTCGCTGGCTTCGGCTCGGTCGGGCGTGGCTTCGTGGCCGAAGGCACGAGCAGATTGCGGCAGGTCTCGTTGAATGCGCGGAGCGCGGCCTCGAACGCCTCGGCCGGGCCGGTCTTCAACGTCTTCAGCGTCTCGTACCTA
>VBDX01000175.1 GCA_005881885.1 Chloroflexota bacterium | reverse complement strand
CCCATTCGGGGGAGACTCACCGGCACGGGCGCCGCGTTCTCAATGTGTGGGTGGGTCTCCAGGCGATCGCGGTACCGAGGACTTCGAGTTCGTGATGGGCGTCGTTCTCCTGGGGATCGCCGTCATCGTCGCGCTCGTTCTCCTTCAGGATCAGCTCGCGAACCTGTTCGCAAGGGTCTAGACCGACCTCCGCGGGCGGCCAAGCGTCCGGCCGTTCGGCATGGCGCGTGCGGACGGAGAGCATGTGGACGAGCCTCGCAGGCCGCGCGACGTCGATGAGACAGAGGAGCTCATGCCGCCGCCGCCAGGTGAGCCGAACATCGCGCCGCCTCCGCCTCCGGGCGTTCGCCGGCCGGCGGACCGCTGGTCAACGGTCTTCACCGTGTTCGCCGCGATCGCGCTCGTCGCGCTGCTGCTTCTCGGCGCGGCGGTGATCTCGTCTCAACCGCTCGCGGTGCCTTCGGCTAGCCCGTCTCCGTCAGCGTTACCGAGCGCGTCGCGCTCGACGTCCTTCACGCCGGCTCCGCGGACCGCCGCGCCCAGTGAAGCGCCCACGCCCAGCCCCGCGGCGACCACGTCCCCGACTCCGGCCCCGACCCGGACCACGGCTGCGCCGACCCTGCCGCGGCCGTCACTGCCGGTCACGCTCACGCCGCTTCCGACACGGACTCCGTAAAAAGACGGGCCGGCGGCCCACATGAGCCGCCGGCCGTGGTCCGGGCTTTGGGCTTGGTTAGCGGCTTCTCTCGCTCGGCGGGTTACCGACGATGGGCTCGCCGCCCTTCTTCCCGACCCCGTGTAGCCGCTCGGTGTGGTCCTGCAGCTCGCTCGGCGACCTGAAGCTCTGACCGCATTCCTTGCACCTCAGATCCTGCATTCGGTACCTCCTTTGCCGCGATTCGCGACGCGTCAGTCGCTGCAGAAGCGATGCCCGCCGCCTCATCGTTGCGTGCGCTCACTTGCCACGTAGCTCGGCAACGACCGGCGCGAACGCTCTCATCGCCCTGCCCGGCAACGCGATATAGCTGATGCCCAGGCGCGCGCGGCGCTCGAGCAGATCCTCGACGAGCGACGCACGCGAGCCATACATGAGGAATGGCGTCGCCACGACGGCCGTCACCGCCGACTTGAGATGCGCAGCGACCGCGGCGAGCAGCGGCTGGCGAGCGTCGGTCACCTGCGCGTCCAGAACGATCACGTTGAGCTCGAGCTCGGCGAAGCGCTTCGCGCGGCGCAGACGCGCCACGCGTTCGGCAACCGAACCGACGGTGATCGCCCGGATGCGATGCCGCCCGCGCGCGTCGACCGGCGGCAGGAACGAGACGATCTGCGCTTCCCGCGCGGCGATGCGCAGGATCCGCGGTCCGCCACCGCCGATCATGACCGGCGGGTGGGGACGCTGGACCGGTCGGGGCAGCGCCGTTGCGTCGCGTATGTGGTAATGCGCTCCCTCGTGGGTGACGTGCGATTCGGTCCAGAGGCGTTTGATGAGGCCGACCGCCTCCTCCATGCGGTCGACGCGCGTCTTCGGCGTGTCGTACGGGATACCCAGCTGCTCGTAATCGCTCGTCTTCCAGCCGGCGCCGATGCCGAACTCGAGCCGCCCGCCGGACAGAAGATCGAGCGTCGCGGCCTCCCTTGATAACAAAACGGGATTTCGATAGTCGTTTGCGAAGACGAAGCTGCCGACTCGCAAGGTCTTGGTCGCTTCCGCCGCCGCGGTGAGCGCCAGCATCGGCGCGAGCTGATCGGTGATGTGATCGGGCATGAGCAGGGTGTCGTAGCCCAGCGCCTCCGCGCGCCGCGCGACTTCGCTCCAGTGCGCTGCTGAACGACCGCGTTCGACCATCGTGGCGAAGCGAAAGGGGCGCACCGCGCGACCCTACCCGGATACCGTTCGCGTCGCCAGATCAGACATGCGCTCGAGCCTTCCGACACGGTCCTCGATCGACGGGGGTGTCGAGAAGAGCCCGGCCTACCGGATGGCCCGCTGGACCACGTCATCGAGGAAGCGAGCGACCTGAGCGATCAGCACGTCGCCTTCGGCGAGCCCTGGATCGTTGTGGTCCATATCTCTGAGCACGGCGAACCGCTTCGGGGCACGTAGCGCGTCGTGCACCCGCTGCGAGAATTCGATCGGCACGATCCGGTCGCGATCGCCCGCGACCACCAGCACGGGCGCGCGCAGATCGGCGAGCGCATCGCTCGTGCGGTACCGGTCCATGAGCAGGGCGTCGATCACGGGCAGGTACGGATAGTGGAAACGGCCGATCTCCTCGAACGAGGGGAATGGCGAGCGCAGCACGAGCGCTAGGGGCGAGCGTTCGCGCGCGAGCTGCGCGGCAACGGCCGCGCCGAGCGACTCGCCGAAGTACACGATGCGCGCTGGATCGATGTCGTGTCGCGAGAGAAGATGATCGAGCCCCGCACGGGCATCCGCGCGGAGGCCCGTCTCCGTCGGAGTTCCGGGATTGCCGCCGTAGCCGCGGTAGTCGAAGAGAAGCACAGCGTGTCCGGCCCTCGCGAGCCCGCGCGCCAGGCCGGCGCGGAGCGAGCGGTCCCCGCCGTTCCCGTTGCAGACGAGCACCGTTAGGCCACTCGGCCTGCCAGACGCCGGGACGAACCACGCGCCCAGACGAAGTCCGTCTTCCGTGCGCAGCTCAACGTCCTCCGCGCCGGGCAGGGCGCTCGCGGCACTTGGGACCGGTCCGGGCGTCGGGTAGTACATGAGGCTCCGCTGGGTCAGCCAGGTGAGGAAGAGAAAACCCGCGACCACGATGAGGATGGCGATGAGCACGACGGGCACGGCGGCTCGTCCGTTCAAGCCGTCCGTCTTACGGTGCGATCACGCGCGGCAGCCACTCCGGGCGCTTCCTCTCGTACGCGGCGACGTCCACCTCGTAGCGCAGGGTGAGCGCGATATCGTCGAGACCTTCGAGCAGGCGGGTGCGCGCGAAGTCGTCGATCTCGAACGATGGGCGAACGCCAGGCGCCTCGACGATGCGACGCTCGATGTCGACGGCGATCTCGGTCGCCGGATCGGCGCGCACCAGGGCAACGAGCCGGCCGGTGGTGGTCTCGTCTAACTCTACGGGCACGAGCCCGTTCTTGAGCGCGTTGTTCCGGAAGATATCCGCGAAGCTGGGTGCGATCACCGCACGGAAGCCCGACTCGAGCAGCGCCCAGACCGCGTGCTCCCGCGATGAGCCGCAGCCGAAGTTCGCGCCGGCGAGCAGGATCACGGCGCCGCGGTAGCGGTCGTCGTTGAGGACGAACGCGGGATCGCGGCGCCACGCTTCGAAGAGTCCCTCCGCGTACCCCGTGCGCTCGAGGCGCTTCAGCCAGTGGCTCGGGATGATCTGGTCGGTGTCGACATCGGCGCGCGCAAGTGGCAGCGCGCGGCCAGCGATGCGGCGAACAGCCTCCATCAGCGCAGGTCCGACGGCAGCGCGAAGTGCCCGGCAATCGCGGTCGCCGCGGCCACAGCCGGCGAGACCAGGTGCGTCCGGCCACCGGGCCCCTGACGTCCTTCGAAATTGCGATTCGACGTGGACGCGCAGCGCTCGCCGGGGCGAAGGATGTCCGGGTTCATACCGAGGCACATCGAGCAGCCCGCGTCGCGCCACTCGAAGCCCGCGTCGATGAAGACACGGTCGAGCCCCATGCGCTCGGCATCGGCTTTCACCCGCATGGACCCGGGGACGGCGAGCGCGCGTATGCCCGGTTTCACGTGCCGGCCCTGAAGCACGTCGGCCGCGGCGCGCAGGTCGTCGAGGCGCGCGTTCGAGCACGAGCCGATGAACACCGCGTCGACCGCGATGTCGCGCACCGGCGTCCCCGGTCGCAGGTCCTGGTAGGCGAGCGCGCGGCGGGCGCTGTCGCGCGCGTCAGCCGGTAGCGCGTCGGGTTCGGGCACGCGGTCCTCGATCGTGACCGACTGCGCCGGATTCGTTCCCCATGTGACGTATGGACGCAGCCGGCGAGCGTCGATCTTGACCTCGCGATCGAATCGCGCATCGGGATCGGTCGCGAGCGACCGCCAGTCGTCGAGCGCCTTCTCCCAGTGCTGACCCTTCGGCGCGTACGGTCGTCCTTCGAGCCAGGCGAAGGTGATGTTGTCCGGCCCGACGATCCCGGCGCGCGCTCCCGCCTCGATCGACATGTTCGAGATCGTGAGGCGCCCTTCCATCGCGAGCGCGCGGATCGTGGAGCCGCGGTACTCGATCACCTTTCCGACCCCGCCCGATGTGCCGATACGCGCGATGATCGCCAGGATCACGTCCTTCGCCGCGCAGTCCGCCGGCAGCGCGCCGTCGACGATCACGGCCATCGTGCCGGGCTTCGTCTGCGCGATCGTCTGCGTAGCGAGGACGTGTTCGATCTCGCTCGTGCCAATGCCCCACGCGAGCGCGCCGAGCGCGCCGTGCGTCGAGGTGTGGCTGTCGCCGCACACGATGGTCATGCCCGGCTGCGTGAGCCCGAGCTGCGGCGAGATGACGTGGACGATCCCTTGCTCAGGGCTGCCCATGGGAAAGCAACGGATCCCGAACTCGCGCGCGTTGCGGGCCATCGCTTCGATCTGCTTCGCGGAGATCGGCTCGGGCGGCTCGTCGTTCGTCGGAACGTTGTGGTCCATGGTCGCGAGGGTCAGCTCGGGCCGGCGCACGGGCCGCCTCGCGAGCCGGAGGCCCTCAAAGGCCTGCGGGCTCGTCACCTCGTGGACGAGATGGAGGTCGACGTAGAGGAGGTCGGGCTCGCCCGCCGCGCGCCGCACGACGTGCCGCTCCCAGATCTTCTCCGACAACGCGCTCCCCACGGTTCAAGTATGGGCGGGCGCGGTCGCGAAAAGCTCTTCGGCGGCGAAGCCGTGCGTGCGAAGTAGCGCGAGCACCGCGTCGGCGTGGGCGCGGTCGCGGGTGTCCACGATGACGTCGAGACCGACCCGGCCGAGCAGGGCGTACGGACCCAACCGGTGGATACCCACATGGAGGATGTTGATGTGCTCGCGCGCGAGAAGACCGGTGAGCTCGTGCAGCATCCCCGGCTTGTCCTCGAGCCACGTCCGGAACGCCAGGTAACGACCTGCGGACACCAGACCCTGCTGCAACGCCTTCCCGAGCAGGTTCGGGTCGATGTTCCCGCCGCTGATGACGACGCCGACCTTGCGACCATCGCCGATGCGGCCATCGCGCTCGAGCACCGCCGCGAGCGCCGCGGCACCGGCTCCTTCGGCGAGGAGCTTCGTGCGTTCGAGCAGCACCACGATCGCGCGCGCGATCGCCTCATCGCTCACCGTGATCACGTCGTCGACGAGGCGCTTCACGATCGCGAGCGTCCGCTCCGCCGGGCGGCGGACCGCGATGCCGTCGGCGATCGTCGCCGCGGGCCGCTCGACAACGCCGCCGGCGCGGAATGAGTCGGCGAAGGCCGACGCGCCCGCGGCCTGCACGCCGACGATCCGCGGCCGCGGTGTGCGCGCGGATGCGGCGAGCGCGATGCCGGAGATGAGACCGCCGCCGCCGACGGGCACGACGAGCACGTCGAGATCGCGCACGTCGTCGAGCAGCTCAAGCGCGAGCGTGCCCTGGCCCGCGATCACGTCGTCGTCGTCGAACGCGTGCACGTACGCGCGCTTCCGCTCCCGCGCGATCTCGACGGCGGCGGTGTGCGCCTCGTCGTAGCTCTCGCCGAGCAGCAACGCCTCGGCACCGGTGCGCTGGATCGCGGTGAGCTTCGCGAGGGGCACCCCCTGCGGCAGCACGACGGTCGCCGGCACGCCGAGAAGCTGCGCGGCATACGCGACGCCCTGCCCGTGGTTGCCGGCGGACGCGGTCACCACGCCGTTCACGCGATCGTGCGCGTCTTTCCGGAGCAGCGCGTGGAGAGCGCCGCGGATCTTGAAGGCCCCGGTCTTCTGGAGGTTCTCAAGCTTCAGGAAGATCTCGCGCCCGGAGAGCGCCGAAAGCGCGTCGGAGCGCTCGGTGGGCGTCCGGCGGATGTGCGGGGCGATGAGCGCGGCGGCCTCGGTCACGGCCGACGCGTCGAGTGGGCGACGCGCGACCACCGCCACTTTGCTATGCGACCCGATCGAACGCCCGGCGCAACCGTCGCAC
>VBDX01000174.1 GCA_005881885.1 Chloroflexota bacterium | reverse complement strand
GGGATAGCTCCATACGACCGAGCCGTCAACGCCGGCCGTCGCCGCAGTGAGCTTCGGAGGAGCATCGCCGAACGTGCCGGTGTTGACGTGGACCGCAAGTGAGCACGAGGCTCCCGGGATGGTCCGGATTTGCACGGTCCCGAACCGCGACGCGGCGACGGCGATCGGCACGGGGGCTGCGCTCTGGACGGCCGGTGCGGCGCTCTCATTGGGTGGCGCGCTCGAGGTCGCGGCGGGTCCCAGGGCACAGGCCGCGAGCAGCAGGCCGCACAGGCCAAGGACGACGCTCTTCTTCACTGCGGTCGATCGATTCTGAATGCGCGCGCCTATGACGGGGTACTCCCGTGCTGTGGTGTTCTCGGCCCTCCGCTCACTTCGCGTAGTCCACGGCGCGTGTCTCGCGAATGACGGTCACCTTGATCTGCCCCGGGTACTGGAGCGTCTCCTGGATCTTCTGCGCGATGTCCCGCGAGAGGCGCGCCGACTCGAGGTCGTCGATCTGCTCGGGCTTCACGACGACCCGAACCTCACGACCGGCCTGGATCGCGAATGACTTCTCGACGCCGGCGAAGCTGTTCGCGACGTTCTCGAGCTCGGTGAGCCGCTGGATGTAGTTCGAGACGATCTCGCTCCTGGCGCCGGGCCGCGCCGCGCTGATCGCGTCGGCGGCCGAGATGAGCGTGCCGACCATCGTCACCGGCTCGACGTCGCCGTGATGGCCGACCACGCCATCGATGACCGATTGTGGGAACCCGTAGCGCTTCAAGAGCTCGCCGCCGATGACGGTGTGCGGGCCTTCGACCTCGTGATCGATGGCCTTGCCGATGTCGTGCAGCAGTCCGGCGCGCTTCATGGTCTGTGGGTCGTACCCCGCTTCGGAGGCCAGGATGCCCGCGACGTGCGCGACCTCGATCGAGTGGCGGAGCACGTTCTGACCATACGAGGTGCGGAAGTGCAGCCGGCCGAGGAACTTCACCAGGTCGGGGTGCAGTCCGCCGATGCCGACCTCGTAGACGGCCGACTCGGCCGCCTCCTTCATGACCTGATCGATCTCAGTGCGCGCCTTGGCCACCATCTCTTCGATCCGGGCAGGGTGGATGCGTCCGTCGACGAGGAGCCGCTCGAGCGCGCGCTTGGCGACCTCGCGGCGGATGGGGTCGAAGCCCGAGACGACGACCGCCTCGGGGGTGTCGTCGATGATCAGGTCGACGCCGGTGAGCTGTTCGAGGGTGCGGATGTTCCGGCCCTCGCGGCCGATGATCCGCCCCTTCATGTCGTCGCTGGGGAGTGCTACGACCGTCACGCTGTGCTCGGCCGTATGTTCGGCGGCATAACGCTGGAGGGCCATGGTGATAATGTCCCGAGCCCGGTCGTCAGCCCGCTCGCGGGCCTCTATCTCGAGCTCGCGGACCTTCCGGCTGGTGATGTCGCGCATCTCATCCTCGACGCGCTCGAGGAGCAGGCCGCGCGCCTCCTCCATCGTCAGCGAAGCCACCCGGGCGAGCTCCGTCCGTTGCTCTTCCTGGAGCTGTGCGATTTTCGCTCGCTCGCCCTCGAGATCGTCTTCCCGCTGGCCCAGCCGGCGGTCGCGCTCTTCGACCTGGGCGACCTTCTGGTCGAGCTGCTCGTCCTTCTTATCCAGCCGGGTCTCGTAGCGCTGGAGCTCGGCGCGACGTTCGCGGTTCTCTCCCTCGGCCGCCTTGGCGATCTTGAGGGCCTCGTCCTTCGCCTCGAGGATGATCTCCTTCTGCTTGGCACGCGCCTCGACGACCAAGCGTTCGGCGTTAGTCCTCGCTTCGGCTTCGCGCCCGAGTGCGAGCTGGCGACGCGCGATCACGGCGATCACGGTTCCGAGGACGAGACCCACGACGAGGGCGAGCAAGCCCACGACGATCGGGTCGGACATACCAAGAGTCCTTTCCGTGCCGCGTATGCGGGGCCGCTCGCCGTGTCCTGGACGCTCGTCCCCGTTTTCTCGGCAAGTGGCCTGTGGAACGGGGTGCTCCACGGGCCACGTCGTTCACAAAGTTATTAGTGCGGTCAGGATAGCGCACGCCGATGCCGCTCGTACGGAACGCGTACACGGTACGCTCGCCCGGTGCCGATCCCGGAGAACGAGGCGCGTCTCGATGAATGCGCGCTGGCCTCTCTGCTCGAGTCGGGCGCGGGGTGGAGACGCGAGGGGAACGCCCTAGCCAAGACGTTCACGTTCAAGGGCTTCAAGGGCGCGATGGCGTTCGCCAACCGGGTCGCCGAGGCGGCGAACGCGGCGAATCACCATCCCGACATCCACGTCGAGGGCTACAAGAACGTCCGGATCGTCCTGACGACGCACGCGACGGGCGGGATCAGCGACGCGGACATCGAGCTGGCGAAGACGATCGACGCAGCCGTCACCTGAGGTCCCCGGGGTATTGCGCCGTTAGCCGGGTGAGGCGGGCGCGCGCAGGAGCTTGCTCAGCGCATGGAGGATCCTGCGCTCTTCTCGGCGACCAAGGATCGGGCCGACCAAGAGAAGCGCGAGGCCTCCCAGCGTGACCGTGGACATCCCCTCGAGCGGCCGCGCGAACGATGGATCAAGCGGAAGGGCGAGGAGGCTACCAAACAGAACAATGCAGAGAATCGCGAAGGCAAGGGCGATTCCGGACGTATCCAGCCGGCGAAGCTCGACAGTCACGACGCTTCCGCGGGTTGCACTCGCGATCCGGCCATACGCGAACGGCTTCCAGCTATTGCGCGTCTTCAGTCGGATCGCGAATCCTTCTGGTCTGACCGACCCCATGAATTCCCTCCGGGCAGATCCAGAAAACCAGAAGAATGTTCCAGGTGGATCGACCGCGTTGCTAAGCCGCGCCTCGACTTCCGATGCTGCGAGCGGCGTCTCGAACCGCCAGGTTGAAGTCCTCACCGGGCCTGCAGGCTACGGCTCCTGGATTTCCCCTTCCGTATGGCGGGTGACCTCTTCGATCACCTCGTAATCGAAACCGCGTGCGGCCAGGAACGCATGGATCTTTCGCTTCCGCTCGGCAGGCTCTAGCGACTCCCAGCGCGTGAGCTGACGCGCGATCGCTCGCCGCGCGCGGTCGGCCTCGCTCTCAGCGGGAAGCTCCCCGAGTGCGGCATTGATCGTTTCGCGCGCGATGCCCTTGCTGGTGAGCTCGGTGACGAGGGCGCGATCGCCCTTTGGCCGGAACCGCGAGCGCTGCTCGACCCAGTACTTCGCAAAATCGAGATCGTCTACATACCGCTGCGCGCGAAGCCGATCGATCGCGCCGTCGATCGTCGTCTCGTCGTAGCGCTTGCCGTGCAGGTGGCGGCGTATCTCGGCGACGCTGCGCGGCCGGGTCGCGAGGAACCTTACGGCCTCCTCGTAGGGGCTGCCGTAGGGCTTTGCCTCGGGCCTAGCTTTCCTCACCGTTCGGACTCTCGCTGCCTGGACTGAGGCTGCGCTCGCGCACCTTGGTATCGATCTCCGCGGCGACATCGGCGTGCTCCCGCAGGAACTGCTTGGCGTTCTCGCGGCCCTGCCCGATCCGCGTCTTGCCGTAGTTGATCCACGCGCCGGATTTGTCGAGAACCCCCGTCGCGACGCCCATGTCGATGAGGCCGCCCTCGCGCGAGATGCCCTCGTTCGCGAGGATCTCGATCTCGGCGATGCGGAATGGCGGCGCGACCTTGTTCTTCACGACCTTCACTTTCACGCGTCGACCGATGACGACGTCGCCCTGCTTGATCGGCTCGATCGGACGGATGTCGATGCGGATCGACGCGTAGAACTTC
>VBDX01000014.1 GCA_005881885.1 Chloroflexota bacterium | reverse complement strand
CGCTCGCGGCCGGGGTGGGGGATAGTCAAGGTCCGGCAGCGTGGCATCAAACAGGACGGCGCGGTCGTGCTCGTGATGACCCGCAGCTTCATGGTTCCGACGCGTGCAGCCGCGCCCGAGCGAGCGAGACCGCCGACGCCGCGCGACTAGGGTGGACTTCTCGACGACCGAGCAGCAGGACCAGATCCGCAGGGCGATCCGCGACCTCTGCGCGGGCTTCGGTGACGAGTACTGGCGCGAGCTCGATCGCAAGAGGGAGTACCCCGAGAGATTCGTGCGCGCGCTCACGGATGCCGGCTGGCTCGGCGCGTTGATCCCGGCGGACTACGGCGGCGCCGGGCTCGGGGTCGCCGACGCCGCGGTCATCCTCGAGGAGATCAACCGCTCGGGCGGGAATGCCGCCAGCGCGCACGCCCAGATGTACACGATGGGAACGCTCCTCAAGCATGGAAGCGAGGATCAAAAGCGCGGCTACCTGCCGCGGATCGCGAAAGGTCAGCTCCGGCTCCAGGCGTTCGGGGTGACCGAGCCCGAGGCGGGCTCGGAAACGACGCGGCTGCGAACGGCGGCCGTCAAGAGGGGCGACCGCTACGTCGTGAACGGAAAGAAGGTCTTCATCTCGCGCGCCGAGCATTCCGACCTGCTCCTCCTTCTCGCGCGCACGACGCCCTACGAGGAGCTCGAGGACAAAACGGAAGGCCTCTCGATCTTCATCGTGGATCTCCGCAGGGCGGTCGCCGATGGACGGATCACCGTGCGACCGATCGACACGATGCTCAATCACCACACCACCGAGCTCTTCATCCAGGACCTCGAGATCCCCGCCCGCGACCTCATCGGTCAGGAAGGCCAGGGCTTCCGGCACATCATCGACAGCTGGAACGTGGAGCGCATCCTGATCGCATCCGAAGCGCTCGGCGACGGACGGTGGTTCGTCGAGCGCGCCGCCCGGTACGCCGGCGAACGAGTGGTCTTCGGCAGGCCGATCGGGGCGAACCAGGGCGTTCAGTTCCCCGTGGCACAGGCGCACGCGCATCTTGAGGCTGCGACGCTGCTCCGCGACAAGGCAGCGTGGCTTTTCGATCGGGGCAAACCGTGTGGCGCCGAAGCCAACATGGCGAAGCTGCTCGCGTCGCAGGCGTCGTGGGATGCCGCGAACGCGGCGCTCGACACCCACGGCGGGTACGGATTCGCGGCGGAGTACGACGTCGAGCGCAAGTTCCGCGAGACCCGTCTCCTGCTCGTGGCGCCGGTCAGCAACAACCTGGTGCTGGCCTATATCGGACAGAACGTCCTCGGCATGCCGCGTTCGTATTGATGCGCTCGGGGTCCGCGGTGCTGCTCCGATCGCTCATGTTCGTTCCGGGCCATCGCCCGCGCATGCTCGACCGCGCGCTCGGACTCGGGGAGTTTCCCGCGAGCAATCTCGATGTCGCGATCCTCGACCTCGAGGACGGTGTGCCGCTCGCGGAAAAGGAGAGCGCGCGCGCGACGATCGCGGCGGCGCTGAAGCGCGCGACCGCCGGACCGGGCCGGTACGTTCGCCTGAATGCGTCGGCCACGCTGCGCGCGGCCGACCTCGACGCGATCGCCCGAAAAGGTCTGGACGGCGTCGTCGCGCCAAAGATCACTGACGCCAGCGAGGTCATGGCCTTAGCGCACGACCTGGAGGACCACGAGATCGCGGCCGGGCTGGCGCGCGGGAGCCTTCGCGTCATCGCCTCCATCGAATCGGCGCGGGGCCTGCTCGAGGCGCCGGCGATCGCGGCCTCCTCCGAGCGTGTCATCGCGCTGCTGTTCGGCGCCGAGGACTTCGCGCTCGATCTGGGCTTGCCGGCGCTGCGTGAAGCCGAGGCTGCCGACCTGCTTCACGCCCGGAGCGCGCTCGTCGTGGCGGCGGTCGCCGCCGGTAAGGCGGCCATCGACGGGATCTGGCCGGACATCGAGGACGCCGGCGGTCTCGAGCGCGACGCGCGCACCGCGCGGCGGCTCGGCTTCTCCGGCAAGTCGCTCATCCATCCGGGCCAGATCGCGAGCGTCAACGAGATCTTCAGCCCGAGCGCGAGTGAGGTCGAACACGCTCGGCGCGTCGTCGCGGCGTTCGACGAAGCCATGAAGCGGGGCGACGGCGCGGTCGCGCTCGACGGCCAGCTTCTGGATCCGCCCATCGTGGAGCGCGCGCGGCGCACGCTGGCCGCACACGAGGTGATCGCGACCAGATAAGGAAACGCCGCCGGTGGAGAGACCGGCGGCGTTTTGGAGGGGAAGCGATCGAGAACCGGCGGCTCGTCCGCAAGGCCGACGCGGCCGCCTCGCGGACGAGCCCCTACATCCCAGCGTGCGCGAGCCGGACCCACCCCTTTGCAGCGCCGAGCGGCTTCGTCATCAAGTGCATCGTTCGGGCTAACGACACGCCAAGCGGAGAATTAGGAAGCCCGAGACGCCACTGACACCAGGCCTCGGATTCGGTGGAAATGGAGCGGCCCGCCGCAGGGGGCGGGCCGCTCGACGCAGGGGGGTCGGATTAGTCGATTACGAGCAGGTGACCGATGGTGTGGATGGAATCGCGCTCGGTCCCCTTCCTCCTGTGCAGCACGTAGAACGCGTCTAGGCACGGGGTGTTACTCGCGCGGAGATACATTCGTCGCGTGCCCCGACAAATCCGCGTGCCGCGGCCGTTGCTATTGGCCGCGCCGCTGGTACTGGCACTTGTCGCCTACTGCATGGTCTCGTTCCGGGTCGCGGAAAGCGTCACGCGCGTGGATCGGTTGCCGCTCGAGCCGCCAGCGACCTCGGTCGCAGGGACGCACGAGGACGTCAGCTTCGAGAGCCGCGACGGGACCCTGCTCAAGGGATGGTGGTTCGCGGTCGCCGGCGCGGATCGCGCGGCGGTGCTGGTCCACGGCCGTGGTCGGAACCGTATCAACTCCACCTTCCGTCCCGACCGCATCGCCCGGATGCTGCTGTCGCACGGCTACTCGCTCCTGCTCTTCGACCTTCGGGGACACGGCGAGAGTGGCGGGACGAGGTACACGCTCGGGATCGAAGAGCCGCGGGACGTCCTCGCCGCGATCGATCTCGCGGCGACAAAAGCGCGTGTCGACCGCGCGCGGGTCGCCGTGATCGGCGAGTCGCTGGGCGGAGGTAGCGCGCTCATGACGGTGAAGGAAGATCTGTCGATCGGGCCGGTGGTCACCGATTCGGCCTTCGCCGACGGCAACGCCGTCGTGAGCGAGTCGGCGAGCAAATACACCAACCTGCCGTCCTGGTTCACTCCGGGCATCGTGCTCATGTCTCGGATCTTTCTCGGCCTCGACATTGGGCAGGTGACGCCGGCGAAAGTGGTCGCCGCCCATCCCGAACGCGCATTCCTGTTCATCCAATGCGTCGATGACCAGACTGTCCTGCTACATCACGGGCTCGATTTGCGTGCCGCGAGCACCAACCCGCGAAGCGAGCTGTGGCTCGTGCCCGGATGCGATCACGTCCAGGCCTTCGCGACCCGTCCGGCCGAATGGGAACAGCGCGTGACGGCCTTCCTCGCGCGGGAGCTTGGGCCGGAGAAGCCCGTGGCGCGGGCGGCCGGTATCCTCGCCGCACTACGACGCGGAGGGTGACGGTGGCACGAACGACGAACGGACGGCGTGTGCGCTGGGACGACTCACAGCGCGAGCAGCTGATGGCGGGCGTGCAGCGCAGGTTCCTGCACGGCGACAAAGCCATGCTCGCGCAGATCTGGATCGCGAAGGGGGCGACGGTACCGAGGCACGTCCATCCGGCCGAGCAGCTTTCCTACATCGTCGAAGGCGCGCTCCGCCTTCGGCTCGGTGAGGACCTTTCCGAGGTGCACGATGTCCGCGCGGGGGAGGTGCTCATCATTCCTTCGAACGTGCCTCACGAGGCCACCGCGCTCGAAGACACCTATGATCTCGACGTCTTCAGCCCGCCGCGTGAGGACTGGATCAAAGGACAGGACGCCTACCTCAGAGGCCGGTAGCGATGTCCGTCGCGAGCGTCCCCTTCGGCATCAACTTCTTCTCGACGGTGCGCCAGGAACAGAAGGCGGCCGAGATCTACTTCGACGAGGCGCTCCGTCTTTCGGTTCTCGCGGAGGAGCTGGGCTTCAGCCATGTCCGGACCGTCGAGCACTACTTCCGCCCGTACGGTGGGATGACGCCGAGCCCGATCGTGTTCCTCTCCGCGGTTGCCGCGCGGACAAAGCGCGTGCGCCTCGTGACCGGCGCGGTCCTGCCGGTCTTCAACCATCCGATCAAGATCGCGGGCGAGACCGCGATGCTGGACGGGATCTCGCACGGTCGGCTCGATGTGGGTTTCGGCCGGGCTTTTCTGCCGGAGGAGTTCGACGCCTTCCAGCGTCCGATGGAGGAGAGTCGCGCGCGCTTCGAGGGTGGCATCGCCGCCGTGCGGCGCCTCTGGACCGAGACCGACGTCGTGTACGAGGACCCCTTTTACAAGTTCGGACCGGTCACCTCGAGTCCGCGGCCGGTGCAGCGGCCGCATCCGCCGATCTTCGTCGCCGCGGTCGGCACTCCGGCGAGCTTCGAGTGGGCCGGGCGGCAGGGCCACCGACTCATGGTCGTCCCATATCTCTCTGACTTCGAGGACCTACGTCGGAATCTCGGGCTCTACCGCGAGGCGTTCGCGGCCGCGAACCCAGGTCTGCCGAACCCGCGCGTCCAAATGTCGTTCCATATGCACGCCGCCGAGACCGATCGTCAGGCCATAGCCGAGGCGACGCCGCAGATGGACCAGTACGTCGGACTCTTCAAAGCGAGCGCCTCGGCCTGGCGAAGCCGGCGCTCGAGCGCATATCCCGGCTACGAGGAGCTCGTCCAGCAGCTCGAGACGATGACCATGGAGCGCGTGCAGCGCGAGCGTCGGGCTTTCATCGGCTCGCCGCAGACGATCATCGCGCTGGTCCACAACGCGGTCGAGCTCTTCGGCGACGTCGAGCCGAGTCTCTCGGTACTGTGGGGCAACATGCCGTACGAGGCCGCCGAAAGAAGCCTCAACCTCTTCGCCAGCGACGTGATGCCGCGGTTCGCGCCCGCGCCGGCGACCAGGATGGCGCGCTGACCAAGCGATGCCGGTCAGCCGCGATCTTTATCGCGCGATCTCCGCTTCCTTTCCGACCGGCGTCCTGATCGTGGCGACGCTCGACGAGAACAAAGCGCCGAGAGGGCTTCTGACCCAGGCCTACATCGGCCTCTCGACGGATCCGCCGCTGATGCTCATCTCGATCGACAAGACGTCGCGCACCCTTTCCGCGCTTGTCAAGCGGCGAGCCTTTGTCATCAACTTTCTCCGCGCTGGCGCCGAAGACCTCGCGACGCTCTTCGCCTCAAAGTCCGACGAGAAGTTCCGCGAGGTGGGTTGGGAGCCGTCGCCGGAGGCCGACGGTTCTCCGATCCTCCGCGAGGCGTCGGTCGCCTACGCCGCTTGCCGCGTCACCGAGTCGCGCGAGGCGGGAGACCACTGGATCTTCATCGGGAGCGTGGAGGCCGGTGAGGTCTTCGGTGGAACGCCGCTCATGTACTACAAACGCACCTACGCGGTGTGGGCTGCGGAGCGGCCCGCACCACCGGTCGAAGGAGTGGGCTGATGCGCGTTTGCACGTTCGAGGCGAGCGGCAGGACGCGCGCGGGCGTGATCGCCGGCGACAGCACGGTCATGGCCGTCGGTGATCTCGTTCGCGGGGCGCCGGAGGACGTCCTCGGCGTCATCGCGGCTGGTCCGGCGACATGGGATCGCATGCGCGCGGCGGCGGCGAAAGCGAAGGGCGGGACGCCCGCCGATCGCGCGAAGCTGCGCGCCCCCATCCCAGCTCCGCGGCGCAACGTGTTCTGCGTGGGCTGGAACTACTTCTCGCATTTTGCGGAGGGCGAAGGCAAAAGAGGGCTGAATGCTCCGGCCGAAATGCCCGAGCACCCGTCCTTCTTCAGCAAGAACCCAAATACGGTGATCGGACCTGACGCAGAGATCCGTCATTCGAAGCCGCTGTCGGACCAGCTCGATTGGGAGGTGGAGCTCGCTGTCGTGATCGGAGTCGCTGGCGCCGACATCCCCGAACTTGAGGCGCTCGACCATGTGTTCGGCTACACGGTCGGTAATGACGTCTCGGTGCGCGACGTCCAGATGAAGTGGCACGGGGGTCAATGGTTCAAAGGCAAGAACCTGGATACGCACTTGCCCCTCGGTCCCTGGATCGTCACCGCCGACGAGCTGCCGAACGCACAAGATTCGCGCCTCTGCAGTCGCGTGAACGGTGTGACCAAGCAGGACTCGCGAACGGCCCTCATGGTGTTCAAGGTTCCCCGGATCATCGCCGAGCTGTCCGCGGGGCTGAGGCTTGAGCCCGGAGACATCATCATGACCGGCACCCCCGAGGGTGTCGGCGTCTATCGAACGCCACCGGAATTTCTCAAGGTCGGCGATACCGTAGAGGTCGAGATCGAGGGCATCGGTGTCTTGCGCAACGTCGTGCGAGGGAGGACCTAGATGCTCGAAGCGTTCACCTGGTACAAGCAGTCGACCTTCCAGTGGAAGGGCGAGAAGCTCGTGGTCTACATCGACTCGTGGGGACTGACCGATGATCTTCCGAAGGCTGATCTCCTACTGATCACACATGCTCACGGTGACCACTTCGTGAAGGAAGACATCGCGCGCGTGAAGACCGACAAGACGGTCATCCTCGCGCCGCACGACGTGGCGCGGGAGCTCTCGGGCAATGTGAAGCCGGTCAAGCCGGGCGATCGTATCGAAGCGGCTGGCGTGAAGATCGAAGCCGTCCCGGCGTACAACATCGACCCGGCGCGGCTCGAAGCACATCCAAAGGCGAATAACTGGGTCGGGTACGTCCTCCAGCTCGGCGGAAACACCTACTACCACGCGGGCGATACCGATCACCTGCCGGAGCTCGACCGCATCCGCACCGACGTGGCGTTCCTGCCGATCGGCGACGGGGGCTACGTCATGACGGTCGATGAAGCGGCGGGGATGGCGAAGGTGCTCAAGCCGAAGTTCGCGGTGCCGATGCACTACGGCTTTTTCCCAGGCGTCGGCGTTCCAGCGGACGGCGAGCGCTTCAAGAAAGCCGCCGCGCCGATCGAGGTCAAGGTGTTCAAGCCGGTCCATCCCTTCGCCAACCGCTGACGCGGGTATCCTCGGTACGAGCGATGGCGACAACGGTCGGACAGATCACCAGCCTCAACCCCGCCACGGAGGAGGTCCTCGCGACCTTCGACCCGTACACGCCCGACGAGATCGAAGAGGCGGTCGCCGAGGCTCAGGCGTCTTTCCTCGATTGGCGCGAGCGCACGATCGCCGAGCGCGAGCCCTTCATGCGAAAGCTCGCCGCGCTCCTCCGCGAGCGCGCCGACCGATACGGCCGGCTCATCACGCTCGAAATGGGGAAGCCGATCAGCGAGGCGAAGGCCGAGATCGAGAAGTGCGCGTGGGCGTGCGACCACTTCGCCGAGAACGCGAAGCGCTACCTCGCCGACGAGCGGGTTCCGTCCACCGCGCGCCAGAGCGTCATCGCGTTCGAGCCGCTCGGGGTGGTGCTCGCGGTGATGCCCTGGAACTTCCCCTTCTGGCAGGTCGTGCGTTTCGCAGCGCCCGCGCTGATGGCCGGGAACGCCGCGGTGCTGAAGCACGCGTCCAACGTGCCGCAGTGCGCGCTCACGATCGAGGAGGCCGTGCGCGACGCCGGGTTCCCGGAGGGGTTGCTGCGCGCCGTGCTCGTGTCCGGAGGAGCGATCGAGCCGCTCATCGCGGACGACCGCATCCGCGCGGTCACCCTCACGGGCAGCTCGGACACGGGCTCGCGGATCGCCGAGCTCGCCGGCCACGCTCTCAAGAAGACGGTCCTCGAGCTGGGAGGGTCGGACCCGTTCATCGTGCTCGCCGACGCGGATCTCGACGCGGCCGCGGCGACCGGAGCCCGCGCGCGCAACCAGAACGCTGGGCAGTCTTGTATCGCGGCGAAGCGCTTCATCGCCGAGCGTGCTGTCGCAGACGACTTCGAGCGCAAGTTCGCCAAAGCCGTCGAGGACCTCGTGGTCGGGGACCCTCTCGACGCGAAGACGCAGGTCGGCCCGCTTGCACGGCGCGACCTTCTCGAAGCACTCGAGCGTCAGGTGGACGCGTCCGTCCGCATGGGCGCGCGGGTCCTCACCGGAGGCGAGCGTCTCTCCGGCAAAGGATTCTTCTACCGTCCGACCGTTCTCACGGACGTCACGCCGAACATGCCGGTCTTCAGGGAAGAGACGTTCGGCCCGGTCGCCGCGGTCGTCCGCGTCCGTGATGCCGATGAAGCCGTCCGGGCGGCGAACGACTCCGCGTACGGCCTCGGCGCATCGCTCTGGACGCGGGACGCGGCGCGCGGGGACCGGCTCGCGCGTCGGATCGAGTCGGGGAGCGTCTTCATCAACGGGATGGTCGCGTCCGATCCGCGGCTGCCGTTCGGAGGCATCAAGCGCTCGGGCTACGGGCGCGAGCTTTCGGCGTTCGGGATCCGCGAGTTCACGAACGTCCAGACGATCTGGATCGGGCCGGCGGAGACGCAGCTGCCAGCGTCGCAGCCGGCCGAGTGACGCGCACGCGCCTGGCGACGGAGGCCGATGCGGCCGCGATCGCCCGCATCTACTGCACAGCAGCGCGTTAGACATTGAGTTCCTTCGGAAGGTGTGGCCCGAAATGCTCTTCGATCAGGGCGAGACTGGCGTCGAGGCTAAGGCCGCCGTCCAGCCGGACCCAGCGAAGCCCTAGCTCGTCGCACCAGCCCGCGATGGCCGCCTCGAAGCGCGCGTCGCGCTCGCGAAGAGTCAATCGTCCGCGAGCCGGATCGCGCGTCCTGTCTGCCCCGACGGCTCCGCGCCCGGCCAACACGCCCTCCCATACGGCGAGGGTTGGTACGAGAAAGATCGCCTGGGATCGATCGCGGATGAGTGGTGCGACCAGGCGGGGCAGCGCTCCGGGCCCCTCGGCAACGATCGTCCGAAAAGGAGGAAGCGCGAGAAGGTCCTGGATCACAAGTTCGAAGCCCTCGTTCCACGCCGCGATCGACCGCTCGAGCAGCTCCCCTGGAGTGCTGTCGACCCAGAGCCCGTCGAGCGTCCGTTCGTCCCACCATCTCATTGCAGGACCACCACGGTCGCGATGCTCGCGCACCTGATGCCAGTCGAGGTTGTAAAGCTTGAGGTCGTACTTCCCCGCGAGCAAACGCGAGAGGGTCGTCTTGCCGACCCGCGGCGCGCCCCCGATCCACAGGACATGAGCGAGCCCATCTCGAAGATCCGACACGGCTCCCCGATGATGCGCAAGCCGGTTGATGAAGAACAGTCTTCCGCTCGTTCGGTCGCTAGCGCAGAATAAGGGTGTCCCCCCGCTGAACGTCGCCCAGCTTCTCGTCAAGTGCCTCGAGAACGAGGGCGTGAGACACGTGTTCGGCATCCCCGGCGAGGAGACGCTCGCGCTGAATGCCGCCCTCGAAGACAGCTCGAAGATCCGCTTTGTCCTCACGCGTCACGAGCAAGGCGCGGCCTTCATGGCGGACGTCTACGGTCGCCTCTCGTCCTACCCCGGCGTGTGTCTCGCGACCCTCGGGCCGGGCGCGACCAACCTGCTGACCGGCGTGGCGGACGCGCAGCTCGACCGCGCGCCGCTCGTCGCGATAACCGGACAGGCAGGGCTCGAGCGCTCGCACAAGGAATCGCACCAGTACCTCGATATCGTCCGGATGTTCGGGCCGGTCACGAAGTGGAGCACCCGGATCACCGTCGCCGAAGCGACCGCCGAGGTGGTGCGGAAGGCGTTCCGGCTGGCACGCCTGGAGAAGCCCGGCGCGACGCACATCGAGCTCCCTGAGGACGTCGCGGCGGAGGAGATCGATATGCAGCCGCTCGAGGTGCGGCGCACGTCGTACCCCAGAGCGCAAGAGGCGGCGATCACCCGCGCCCTCGAGCTCATCGCCCAGTCGAAGGCGCCCGTCATCCTCGCTGGCAACGGCGTCGCGCGCCGTCATGCGGCGGGGCACCCAACGGTGGAAGCGCTCCGGAAGTTCGTCCGCCGGAGCGGCATCTACGCGACCCACACGTACATGGCCAAGGGCGTGCTCGATCCGTACGGGCAGCACTCGCTCCCCGCCGCCGGCCTGCAGCGGCCAGGCGCGGATCTCGCAAATATCCCGCCGCTCGCGAACGCCGATCTGGTGATCGCGATCGGGTACGACCTCGTCGAGTGGTCCCCATCGCTCTGGAATCCCAAGCGCGACAAGGTCGTCGTCCACGTCGACAGCACCGCCGCCGAGCTGGACGGCCACTATCAGCCGTCGGTCGAAGTGGTTGGCGAGCTCGATGACTCCTTGTCCGACCTTGCCGAGCGCGTCGGGGAGCGGACGGATCGCCAGCCACGTAACGTGACAAAACCGGTAATGGTGGCCCGCGATGCGCCCGCGCCGCTAGCACCGCAGCATGTCGTTGCGTCCTTACGCGAGGCGCTGGCGCCTGAGGACATCGTCGTCAGCGACGTCGGCGCGCACAAGGTGTGGCTCGCGCGCTTCTTTCCCACGCCGGTGCCCAATACGGTCGTGGTCTCGAATGGGCTTGCGTCGATGGGCATCGCGCTTCCGGGCGCCATCGCCGCGAAGCTCGTGTTCCCGGATCGCAAGGTCGTCGCCTTCTCCGGCGACGGCGGTTTCCTGATGAATGTGCAAGAGCTCGAGACCGCGAAGCGCCTAGGGACGGCCATCGTCTGCGTGGTGCTTGTCGACGATCGGCTTGGGGTGATCGAAGCGAACGAGCAGCGACTTTTTGGCCGAGCGTTCGCGACGGAGTTCGGCAACCCCGGATTCGTCGAGCTCGCCCGCGCGTTCGGGATAGCCGGATTCGCGGTGCCAACCGGGCGGGAGCTCTTTCCGACGCTCCGCCGCGCGCTCGACCTGGGCGAGCCGGCCCTCGTTGCGGTGCCGTGGGACCACCGCGCTAACGAGCGGATGGCCGACAAGCTCGCTTAGTCGCGAGGAGGCAGGCCCACCGTTCGCCGCCAGTGCTGCTGGCCGAGCTCGAAACCGATCGCGCATCCCAGATCCACGAGCTCCTCCTCAGTGAACTGCCGCTTGAGGCGTATCCAGAGCTCGTCGGTCGCGCGGTCGGAGTCGTACGCGATCGCGTCGGCCCACTCCAGGGCGGTCCGCTCGCGGTCACTGTAATGACCAAGTTCCGTGACCTCCGGGTCCTCCGCGAGATAACGGAAGCAGAGGTCCTTGAGGCGCTGATCGACGACGCCCCGCTCGAGGACGTTCTCACGGATATAGCGCCAGCTTTCGAGCGCGGCCGGCACGGTGGCTCGGATATCGTCGGCGCTCCCGTGGAGGTGGGCCACTAGCTCTTCGCCCCTTCCGGCGCGAGGCCGGCGCGCGGGTCGGCGGGAAGCTCGCCGTGCCCGACAGCCCAAGTCTTGATCACACGCTGTTGCCCGTAGGTGACCGCGATGAACGAGCCGAGCTCGACGATCTGCGCGTCGGTCAGGTGCTCGCGGAGTCCTGACCATACCCGCTCATCCGCCCCTTCCGGGTCCCACACGAGCATGCTGGTGTAGAGGAGCGCCGCCTTTTGCCGTGGCGTGAAACGGGCCGAGCGCTCGAAGTTGAGAAGCTCTTCGTAATCCGCCTCGGTCAGCCCCTGCTCTCCGCCCCGGAGAGACCGCTGCGACCCTCAGTAGTTGCAGTCGATGGTCTTCGAGACGTAGACGCGGCAGAGCTCCTTCAGCGAGTGCTCGAGGATCCCGTGCCGGAAGATCCGCTCCCACGCCCGGGAGAATGCCTTCGCGACCGCGGGCACGTGCGAGCGGATCGCCTGGGTCTCGGGTCGTGGCGTACCGAAGCGGCGCGCCTGCTCCATGTACTCACGGAGCTCCGGATCTGCGAGATGGTCGTGATCGACGTAGCTGATCCGCGCCACGTCGCGATGCTAACGCGTCACCTGAGCCACACGAGATCGCCGTACGAGAACGCGTCGCTCTGCGCGAGTTTCTTCACCTCGCGCGTGGCGATGGTGAGTTGCGAGACCTGTCCGCCGATCGCGAAGCCGACTCTCGTGCCGTCCGGCGACCATACCGGCGTCACGTCGTCAAATGTCTCGCCGATCGTCGTGATGCTCGATCCGTCACAAGGAGAGAGATAGACCTCCGAGGGAATCCCGAGATGGGCACTATGCGATCCCGCGGACGTTCGATTCACGAGCGTGCGACCGGCGCCGGAGAACACGATCTGGCAGCCAGCGGGCGCGAAACGCGGGGTCTGCATGTAGAAGAAGCGGTCCTTCACCTTGAAGAATGGCCGAGCGCTCGTGCCATCCGTGTCCGCGACCCAAAGCGTGTCCACCTGACTACGGATCAGGTGTACGAACACGAGGGTCTTGCCGTCCGGCGAGATGGTCGGATCAGTACCGTCAGGCAGGATCGGTTTGCGCTCGCCACTCTGAAGGTCGAGCCGCTCGATGCCGTCGTCGGTCACCGGCGTGCCGTCACGCAAAACGCTCGAGCGGCGCTGGAAGTAGAGAAAACGCCCGCTCGGATCGAATGCGGGTCCGGAATAGAAGGTGTTCTCCTTCTCGTGCGTGACGATCCTTTGTAGGCCTGACCCGTCCGCGTTCACGAGGTAGATGTCCGAGCCGAAGCCGTTCTGCGCGCCCTGCGAGGTATTCGTCAGCACAAAGGCGATCTGGCGGCCGGCGGGATGGAGCATCGCGCCGGATGCGAATGACTGCGGTGGCAGCTCGGCGAGCCTGCCGATGACGCGACCATCGTTGTCGAGCGCGAGCAGTCCAGTCAGCACGGCGATGACGTATGCGGCCTGGCCGCTCGCGGCGGAGGCCGGCGCCGCGGCCGGCGACGCCGCGCGGGACGGAGGCGTTGACGGGGCGACCGGGCCCTGGCAGGCGCTCGCGAATCCGAGCGCCAGGAGCAGGAGCGCTGGGCGTCCGAGCACGCCAAGAGCCTATTCCGCGCGGTCAGCCCAAAACAATCGATTGCCTATAATCCGGCCCGACTCCCGCCGGGGAGGACGCAAGGACGAGGAAGGGGACCACCATGATCAGGAGCCTGGCGCGTTCGCGCCTCGATCATCTATCCGCTCGTGCTGTCGCCGTGTTTCTCATCGCGGTCGCGTGCACCGGGCAGCAGACCACGCCGGCCGGCACGACGCCGACCGCGACGTTCGGAATCGGCGGCCTCGCCAGCGTCGGCGTCGAAGGACACACCGCCGTCCTCTACAACGGCAAGATCTCCGTGCTCGATGCAGGCAACAACGTCGTCCAGGCGATCGCGATACGGGACGGCAAGGTCCTGGCGGTCGGCACGACGGACCAGGTGAAGAACGCAGCCGGCTCCGGGGCGCAGCTCATCGATCTCGGTGGTCGGGTGGTCATGCCGGGCTTGATCGACGGGACGCTGCACGGCGTCCGCAACAGCAGCGACTGCTTCCTCCGTGACGTGCGTCTCGATCAGGTCTTCACCCGGGAGCAG
>VBDX01000013.1 GCA_005881885.1 Chloroflexota bacterium | reverse complement strand
TTCTCGAACGGCGCTTCGCGCAGGACGAGATAGCGCGCGGCGTCGACGCCCCACTCCTCCGCCGAGGCGAACGGATCGATCATGTTGCCGCTCGACTTCGAAAGTCTCTGGCCACGGTATTCAAGGAACCCGTGCACGAAGATCTTGCGGGGAAGCTCCACCCCCGCCGAAAGCAGCATCGCCGGCCAGTAGATGCAGTGAAAGCGGCTGATGTCCTTGCCGATGACATGAACGTCCGCGGGCCACCATTTCTTGAACTTCTTCTCGTCGGTGCCGAAGCCGACTCCCGTCACGTAGTTGATCAGCGCGTCGAACCACACGTAGACGGTGTGATCCGGACGGCCCGGCCAGGGTATGCCCCACTTGAGGCTCCGCCCGCGCGAGACGCTCACATCGCGAAGACCGCGATCGAACCAGGCAATGACTTCGTTGCGCCTGTACTCCGGCACGGTGAAGCCAGGGTTGCGCTCGTAGAGCTCGCGCAGGGCCTTTTCGTACTTGCTCAGACGAAAGAAGAAATTCTCTTCCTTGACCCGCTGTATGGCGTCAGGGTTGTCGGGATGGAACTGGCAGCGGCCATTCACGAGCTCGTCCTCTTCGTAGAAGGCTTCGCAACGCGTGCAGTAGAGCCCCTCGTACGTCGTCAGGTACACGTCGTCGTTTGCGATCCAGCGGCGGACGAATTCCTGGACGCCCGCGATGTGATCGGGATCGACCGTCCGGATGAACCGGTCGTAGCTGATGTTCCATGTGTCGCAGAGCCGTTTGAATGCGGCCGCGTTGCGGTCGACGAAGGTCCGTGTATCGACACCCGCCGCCTTCGCCGCCTGCTCGTTCTTCGTGGCGTTGTCGTCGGTTCCGGTCAAGAAGAACACATCATCGCCCCGCTGGCGGTGGAAACGGGCAAGCGCGTCCGCGCCGGTCTTCTCGTACGCGTGATGAAGCCCCGGCGCCGCGTTGACGTAGTCGATCGCAGTCGTCAGATAGAACTTCATGGCCTTTAAGTCACTATGGTAGGTGTAGTGCGCGCGCCGCGACCGCTTTTTTTCATCGCAGCGATCCTCTTCGCGTGCACAACGCACACCGTCGAAACACCCGCCGCCCAATCTCCGACACCGTCGCCTTCGGTCAATCCCGCCGTCTCGACATCGACCTTCGACGGCGCAAGAGCGAAAGCGCACGTCGACTATCTCGCCGATCCGGCCCGCGCCGGCCGCTACTCGGGATCCGTGGGGTACCTCGATGCGGCCACGTATGTGGCGGAGCGCTTCCGCGAGATCGGCCTCGAGCCGGCGGGCGACAGCGGCACGTTCTTCCAGCACTTCACGATGCCGATCGTCGACCTGACCGCAATGTCGGTCCTCGCGACGGGCGAGAAAGGCTACCGGCCGCGGGTCGACTTCACCGAAAGCGTTGGCGGCCGCTCCGGCTCGGGAAGCGTTGAGGCCGAGATCTCGGTTGTCGGAGGCGCCGCGCGCAGCGGTGGACAGAACGACTTCGCCGGCGCGAACGTGCGCGGGAAGATCGCGCTCATAACCGGACCCGGGGCACCGGGCGGCGCGAGTGTGGTGGAGAGCGCCTATCAAGAGGGCGCCGCCGCCGTGCTGGTGATCGGCGGCGCGACCCTGCGCTATTCATTCGCGCCGCGCTTCCAGACGATGACGATCCCCACGCTGGTCATCACCGAGGACGTCGCCAACGAGCTCATGGCGCCGAGCGGCAAGAAGGTCTCGGACGAGCGGGCAGCGGTGCAGGCGCGCCGGTCCGATCCCACCGCGCCCCCGTCGGGTTTCGACATCGCGACCACCGTGCGCGTCAGCGTGTCGCTCACCCCGGTGCACGACGCGGAGGCGATCAACGTGGTCGGCCTGCTGCGCGCGTCCGACGACGCCGGCGGGAAACGGGCGGTGCTCGTCGGCGGCCATCTGGACGGCGTCGGGACGGACCCTGACGGGTCGGTCTTCCAAGCCGCGAACGACAACGCGTCAGGGCCGGCGGTGACGATCGAGGTCGCTCGTGCGCTCGCCGCGGATCGGTCGTCGCTCACCCATTCCGTCGTGTTCGTCGCGTTCGCCGGCGAGGAAGAGGGCTTCTTCGGCTCCGAGGCGTACGCGGCTCAGACCGCGACGACACCAGGACGGGTGGAAAGTCTCATCGCGATGATCAATCTGGACGTCATCGGCTGCTGCAGCGACACGCTGCTTGTCTCAAACGAAACGCCCGACCTGCAGCGAAAAGTGCGCGACACGGCGACGAGTCTCGGGATCGCGAACCAGTCGACCGGCGGCGGGGGGAGCGATCAGACGAGCTTCGCGCGACGGCGTGTGCCGGCCGTGTTCATCGGCATGTCGGATTTCATCCTGCACGTCTACGCCGACAAGCCGGGCGTGGTCGAGGCGAGTCGGCTCAAGAAAGCAGGCGATGTGGTCACGTCGGTCGCGCGCCAGCTCGCGAACGGCGGCTAGCTCAACGCGGCCTGTGAGGCCACCTCCGCGGCTCGCTCGCTGAGCGCGGCAGCCACCGCTTCGCGCTCTTTCTCCCCGAACCGCGTCGAGCCGAGCATTTCTACCGGCGCGAGGTCGCGGTACAAGACCCGGATAAGACGTCGCGCCTCCGTGGGCCCGCGCCCGATCCATTCGAGTGATTTCTCCACCTGCACGGTGTGCTGCACCATGTGCGCCTCGAATCGATGCAGCCGGAACCGGATCGGCTTCTCTCCATCCCAGAACATCGCCGGCTTCTCGAGCACTTCGTCCGGAAGCGGCCCGACCTCGCGCAGGACGCGGCGATGGATCTCGAAGATCGCGTTCCGCACGTCCGCGATACCGCCTTCAAGCGTCTTCGGCGCGCGGTAGCCGTGCTCGACGCGCCACGAGTCCCAGCCTTCCTCGGCCTCCTCGGCATCGCGCGGTCGGTCGGGCGAGAGCGCGTACTGGACGACGCCGAGGAAGCCGTACTCAGCCCCGAGCATATGTTCGAGGACCTCGCGGACCGGCCACTCGCCGACCGCGGGCACACGGTCGAGATCGTCGTCACGCAGACCGGCGAGGACGCCGGCAAGGTCCCGGTACGCGAGATGGTATTGACCGAGGATGCGCTCGGTCTGCGACTGCGGCGGCCCCTTCCTGGCGCGGAGCGACTCGAGGCGTACCGCGAGATCGCGGAGCTCGTGCTGCGCCAGGAGCAGGGTGAAGCGAAGGCCCTCCTCGTCGTACTCGCGCCACACCCACGGCCGGCCCATGTCCGAATCGGAAAGACCGACCGTCGCGCGAACGAGCTCCTCGACTGCCTGAGTGACGGTAGGCACGCTCTCAGACCGCGACTGCGGCGACCCCGGCGACGGTCTCGCTGGCGACGAGATCGACAACCGAATGCAGGTGCCCCGTCTCTTTCCATACGCGGATCTGCCGGTCCGCGCTCGTGCCGTCGCGGACGATCGTCTCTAAGTACGCGACCTCCCTGCGGGAGCCCAGCGCGTCGACCACGTCGTCGACGAACTCCAGTAGCTCGATCGCGAGGTCCTTCATCGGCACCTCCGTCTGCTTTCCGAAGTCGATGAGCTTCGCGTCCATGCCCCCGCGGATCGCCCGCCACTTGTTCTCCTGGATCAACGCGGGCGCGTAGCGGCGGAAGCCGAGGTTTCCGTCGCGCAGCATCAAAAGCTTCGCGCAGATCGCCTGGACCAACGCGGCGAGGCAGAGCGTCTCCTCCATCCGCGTCGCCGCGTCGCAGACCCGGAACTCGATGGTGGGATAGAAGGCGTGCGGACGAAGATCCCACCAGATCTTCCGTCCGTTATCGATCGACGCGGTCTTGACCAAGAGCTCGACGAAGTTCTCGTACTCGTCGTGGCTCGAGAACTCGGGGGGAATGCCGGTGCGCGGGAAACGACCCCAGATCACCTGGCGGTAGGACTTCAGACCCGTGTTGCGCGTGAGCCAGAAGGGGCTCGACGTCGAGATCGCGAGCAGGTGCGGCAGGAAGTAACGGGCCTCGTTCATCACCTCGATGCGCCGCTCGCGGTCGGCTATCCCCACGTGTACGTGCAGGCCGAAGATGAGCAGTTCGCGGATCACGTCCTGGAGCTCCTCCTCGAGGACTTTGTAGCGCTCGTGCTCCGTTACCAGCTGGTCCTGCCAGTGCGAGAACGGATGCGTGCCCGCGGACGCGATCCGCAGCCCGGCCGGTCGGAGCAGCGCCGCCAGCGTCCCGCGCAACGTCGCGATCTCCTCGCGGGCCTCGCTGATGTCCGCGCAGATCTTCGTGCCGGCCTCGATCACCGATTGCATCATCTCGGGCTTGATCTGCTCGCCGAGACGCGGCCTCGCCGCGGCGAGCAGTGTCGCACTATGGCTCTTCAGTTGCCCTTCGCCGTCGACGATCTGGAATTCCTCCTCGATGCCGATGGTGAGGCGCGGGACGTCGGTCTTCCTCACATGGCCTCCACGATGTACGTCGGGACAACGCTGCCGGCGCCGGCAGTCACGTTCAGCAGCGCGCTCGAGCTGACGCGCGCGAGAGTGCCCGAGACCTTGCCCCAGAAGAGGTACGGGTCGTGGTCGATCGACAGATCGAGGAAGTGCATGCGATCCAGGATCACCGGGAAGGGGTAGCGCGGCACGTCGACGCGCTCCTGCGCGACGTACGAGCTCTCGAGCGCGGCGAGGAACGACTGCTCCCACTCGTGCTGATCGACGGTCCAGCCGAGGACGACGCCCTTTCCGCCGTACTCGTCGTTGGGCTTCAGGACGAGGCGATCGCGGTGGCCGACGACGAAGTCGGCGAGATCGACGACCCTTCCGCCGTACGTCGTGTGGCCCTCCCGGACCTTGCGGGTCCAGGGAATGTGCTTCGCGATCGCGGCGCGTTGTGGGGCGGTGTACAGAGCCTCGTACCGATCATCCGAGAGGAGCGCGAGGCTCATCTTCTTGTGCAGGAGCTTCGCGCGGAAGCTGTTGACCACGGTGACCGCGCCCTCGAGATACGCCCGGACCAGCGGGCGCGCGACGTCGTCCTTCGCGAGGAGCTCGCTCGTCAAGACCCGGCGGTACACGAGATCGACGGACCGCCCTGACGCACGCAGTGTGCCGCGCGAGTACCTGAGGTCCTCCGGAGCGCAGATGACGGTCGCGATGCCGCGCGATTCGAAGAAACGCTGGAACATCTCGAACTCGGTGAGGGTGGGCAGGCCGCGCCAGTCCACGATCGCGATGGCCGGTCCTTCGCTGGTACGTGCGCGATGCGCGCGCAGCATGGCCGTGAGCTGCCGCCCTCGAGTCGGCACGACGCGCATCCGGAACCGCTCGCGGAACCGCTTCATGACCGGGAGGGACGCGAAGACCTGCTCGAGCTCGTCGTTGTAGGCCATGCCCGCCGGTGACTCCGCGTTGTACTCGACGAACCTGATCACACCGTCCTCGCCGATGAAGCCATCGAGGCGCGAGGACGGCGAGGCGGCCGCGAAGCCCGGATCGGCGAGCGCGAGAGCCTCTTCGCGAGGGTCGAGGTCAAGCTCGCGCCGCAGATCTTCATTCGCGAGCAGCGCCCGTTCGAGACGGCCGAGCGCCGCATAGACCGTCTCGGCGGCGGCGTTCACCGCCGCGTACTGCCACTCGCTGATGAGATTCGGTCGAAGCGAGACGCAAAGCGGCCGCTTGCCGAACACCAGGCGGCGCTCGTGCTGACCCTCGGTCAGCATCGCCGCGCTCTCCTGCGCGAGCACGACGTCCTCGAGCAGCTCGTGGTACGCGACTAGGGGCGCCGCCGCGGCGCCTCGCTTCTTCGCTACCGCACGTGCCGCCACCACCGATGCTCCCCCTTCCACGGCGGCGTCGCCTCGCCGGTCGCGTATGAGATGACGAGGTCGCTCATCTTCTCGAGCACCCACGCGAAGTTGTCTTCTTTGATCGAGAAGTTATCGAAGTCGGGCGCCGGGTTCAGGAAGTCGATCGCGTAGAGCTCACCGTCCCGGACGGCGAACTCGACGGTGTCCATGTCGTAGCCCAACGCGTCGGTGAGCCGGATCGCGTTGAGGATCGCGCGCGTCCGCAGATCGCTCTCGACCGGCCGGTTGATGACGTACCGCTCCTGGAACGGCGCGGTCGGGTCGTAGCGGATCGGGAGGATGTCCTTGCGGCCAATGGCGATGCACCGGACGTAGTCCTCCCACTGGATGAACTCCTGCAGGATCATCGTCTTCGGGCGGTAGCCCGGTGCCAGCCCACCAGATTGGTCGTACGCCCAGATCAGCTCCTCCTTGGTGTCCACCCGATAGACGTCCTTCCAACCTCCGCCGGTGTTGGGCTTGAGGATCGCCGGCAGTCCCGTGTAGGCGATGAGCCCGTCCCAGTCGAGCGGGTATTGCAGGTTGCGGAGGGACTGGTCGGAGATGTCCGGGATGTAGGCTTTGTTCGGCAGAACGACCGTCTTCGGGACAGCCACGCCGAGCTCACGGGCGAGCACGCACTCGAAGAATTTCTCGTCCGCCTCCCACCAGAACGGATCGTTGACCACCACCGTCCCCAGGACCGCGGCGCCTTTGAGGTGCGCGCGGTAGTACGGCACCTCGTGGCTGATCCGGTCGACGATCACTGCGTACCGCGGCGACTCGACCTCTCGTGCGCCTCCGAGGACGGCCATCTCCGCCCGCACGCCGTGCGATTCGCCCTTGCGGTTCACGGTCTCGATGAACGGGCCAGGGAAGGTGTTCTCGCGGCCGACGAGGAGGCCGACGACCTTCTCGCGGTCCGGGGGGCGGGGAACAAGGCCCCCCGTGCTCCTGGTCGGGGGACGGGGGGCAGAGCCGGGCGAGTTCTCGGTCATATGTACATGTCCACCATTTCGCGCCAGTACGGCCAATCGTGCGCCCAACCGTCCCAGATGTGCAGCGCCGCAGGTACCCCTTTGCTCTGGAGGATGCCGGCGAGACGCTTGGATTCGTCGACGTGGGGATCGTCGCGGCCGGTCGCGATGACGATCTCGGTCTCGCGAAGCGGCGCGAGATACCGATCGTCGTGGAGATTAGGCAGAAACGCGAGCGGATTCACGAAATACGCATCGCCGCTTCGGTCGCCGTCGAGCCAGCGCGCGGCGTCGTACGCGCCGGACATGCCCACGGCTTTGCGCGCGATGCCCGGGCGACGCGTCACGAACGCCAGAGCGTGAAACGCCCCGAACGATGTCCCGGTCACGATCAAGTAGTCGACCGGATTGGCCGACCGGATGGCCGGCAGGACCTCGTCGATGAGGTAGCGCTCGTAAGCCAGATGTCGCCGCGCCCGATCCTGCGGCGAGCCCGTCTTGTTGTAGAAGCTCTCGCCGTCGACCGAATCGACACACCAGAGCTGGAGCCAGCCCGCTTCGATCCGCGGCGCCATGTGCCCGACGAGCCCGAAGTCCTCCCACTGATAGAAGCGCCCCATCGAGGTCGGGAAGACCAGCACCGGCGTTCCTCTGTCGCCGAAAATGAGCAGCTCCATGTCGCGCCCTAGCGCAGGGCTCCACCACTTGCGGTACTCGCGGTTCATCGCCGCGCGACCGCGCGCGACCGGGCGTCCTGGATCAATCGCCATGCGACGTCCGCATCGTGCCACCCTTTCACATCCGCGGCCTTCTTGCTCTCAAGCTCCTTGTAGGTGGCGAAGAAAGTCTCGATCTCGCGGAGCCAGTGCTTTGCCAAATCGTTGAGCCTGCGGACCTCGTCGAAGCGTGGGTCGCCGACCGGCACCGTCAGGATCTTCTCGTCTTCCCCGTGCTCGTCGCTCATGAACAGCGTGCCGATCGGCCGCGCCGGCACGACGCACCCCGGGAACGTGGGCTCCTCGACGACGATGAGCGCGTCGAGCGGATCGCCGTCCCCGCCGAGCGTGTCCATGATGAATCCGTAGTCGGCGGGATAGTGCACCGATGAGAAGAGCACGCGATCCAACCGGATCCGGCCGGTCTTCTGATCAAGCTCATACTTTTGGCGCGAGCCGCGCGGGATCTCTACGAGGACGTCAACGCTGCGATCCGGGCTCCCGCTCCCCAAGCACGCGCCCCCCTGCATCGTTGGCCGGTGCCACGACCACGGTGATCTCGCCTTTCGGGCGCTCGGAAGCATAGTGCGCTGCGAGGGCGGACGCCGTTCCTCGCACGATCTCCTCATGCACCTTCGTCATCTCGCGCGCGACCGCGACACGCGCGTCAGGCGCGACCGCGGCGAGATCCGCCAGCAGATCACCCAAGCGGAAGGGGCTCTCGTAGATCACGAGGGTGCGCTCCTCGGCGAGGAGCCTCGCGAGCTGCTTGCGTCTGGCGCCGCTCTTCTTCTCGGGGAACCCCACGAACGTGAACTCGCGAGTCGGCAACCCCGACGCAACGAGGGCCGCGATCGCGGCCGCCGGCCCGGGCACGGGAACGATCTCGTGTCCGGCGGCGATCGCGGCGACGACGAGCTGCTCGCCCGGGTCCGACAGCGCGGGTGTCCCGGCATCGGACACGAGCGCCACATCCCAGCCCCGGTCCATCTGCCCGACGAGCTCGGCGGATTTGCGGCGATGGTTGAACTCGGTGTAGCTCGTCAGATGTTTCGCGCGGATGTTGTGCTTGCGAAGCAGGAGCTGCGTATGGCGCGTGTCCTCGCACGCCACCATATGCGCCTCCTGCAGGATGCGAAGCGCGCGCAGCGAGACGTCTTCGAGATTCCCGATCGGGGTGGCGATGAGATAGAGCTTGCCTATCGCGGGACCGTCACCGCGCGGCGGGTGGGCTCGATTCCCCAGCTGACTATCCGCCGCGGCCGGATGCGGAAGATCTCGGGGTCGTAGCCCCTGCCGAAGGCCTGGCCGCCGCTCGCGAGCACCTCCGCGCTTCCGCGGACCTCGATGCCGCGCGGCCGCCAAGGCGTCACCGTCGCGAGATCGTCCACGACGAAGGCAACGCGTGGATCCGCCCGGACGTCGCGGAACTTCTTCCGCTTTGCGAAGTCATGCCCGCCGATGTCGATCGTGTCGTGCTCCGCGTTGTAGCGGAAGCCGACTGGAACGACGTGTGGCTGGCCGTTCGGACCGACGGTCGCGAGACGCCCGAGCCGCTGCCCGGACAGGTACGCGACCTCAGCCTCGGTGAACGCGCTCAGCGGGGCGGTACCGGAGAGTACGGGGTCGGCGTCAGCACTCGGTCCTCGATCCGGCCAACGAGATCCCCGTGCGCTGCTTTCGTCACGCGCTTGATCTCCTTCCACTCCTCATCCGCCATGAATCCGTGCCAGGCGGTCTCCTTCGCGGCGAGGTCCGGCCAGGCGAGCAGATAGACAAAGTCGGTCCCACGTTCCGAGGTCGCCTCCCACAGGGCGACGAACTCAAAGCCATAGCGCTTCATGATGCGCATCGCGTGATCGCGAAAGCGCGCCTGGAACGCCTCCTTGTTGTGCTCGAAGATCTCGTAAATCCGCAACTGCTGGATCATCGGCGCCACTCCTAACCCGTCGATGATGCTCGAAGTAGGCTTAGCCCATCGCCGACTGCGTCTTCTGCGCCATCGTGAACGGCGCCCCCCACATCGAGATCTACCGCGACGAAAGCACGGTGGCCTTCCTCGATCGAGCGCCCCTCGTCCCCGGGCACACGCTTGTCATCACGCGCCGACACATCGAGACCCTCGAAGACGTCCCCGAGGATCTGCTGGCCCCTTTCTTCCGCGTCGTGCAGAGGCTTTCGCGCGCGTTCGCGCCGGCTCTGGGCGCGGAGGGCTCGCTCGTGGCGATCAACACGCGGATCAGTCAGAGCGTGCCACACATACATGCACATGTCGTCCCGCGCCGGAAGGGCGATCGTCTCTTTTCGCCTGGCGCTGGGCCGATGCTCTGGATCAGACGAAGCTACAAGGACGGCGAAGCGGAAGAGGTCGCCGCGAAGCTCCGCGCGGCGCTGGGCTGATCAGACGCTCCCTGCCGTCGGGCGGAGGCTCTGGGCGATGGCGATCGCGGCCAGCACGACCACGCCGCCGACGATCTGCTGAAGCTCGAGACGCTCCGAGAGCACGACCCACGCGGCGACCGCGGCCACGACCGGTTCGAACGTCGCTGTGAGCCCGACACGCGCGGCGGGGATGAGCCGGACAGCGGCGAGCGTCAACGCGAAAGGAATCAGAGTCGCGATCACGACGACCTCGGCGATCTGCACGTAGACGTCGGCCGGAGTCGTCGTCCACGGGAGCGTCCAGGGCGCCCGCACGATGCTCCAGCCCAGCAGCGCGAAGCCGAATCCCCAGAGCAGGAGCGTCGGCGTCGTGTAACGGGTGCCGAGCCGCTCGGCGAGCGCGAAATAGAGAGCGAAGAAGAATGCGTCCGCCGCCGCGAGCGCGAGGCCGAGGCCGTTCAATTCACGCAGACCGGCGTCGTACGCGCCCGCCGCGAAGAAACATCCCACGATCGCGAGCGCGGCCGCGATCCAGAGGCGCCCGCCGACGGTGCGTCCCCGCAGCCGCGCGTACGCGAGGAGGAGAAGCGGCCCGGTGTATTCGATGACGAGTGCGACCCCGATCGGGATCCGCTTGATCGCTTCGTAATAGACGAGGGAGACTCCCGCGAGCCCAACGATGCCGAAGACGGCGAATATCGGAATGTCTTCGCGGCGCACGCGAAGCTCGTCACGACGGAAGATGCCGAAGAGAGCAAGAAAGATGAGAAATGCGAGGAAGACGCGGAACTCCGCAAGAACCGAGGGAGCGAGCGAGTTGAATGTGGACTTCGCGATAACCCCTCCGATGCCGAAGGATGCGGCGGCCGCCAGGGCGAATCCATAGCCGAGCCCGAGTCGGAGAGAGGCCGGCCCGACCGAGGACCCCCGCGCGGCGGTACTCGTCGCAGACCCGACCGAAACCCTCTCAACGCGGTGGGGTCCCCCCGGCCTCGGCGGCCGGCTCCCCACCTCGCGGGGGCCCTCGGTCGGGTCTGCTTCCTCCAGAGCTAGTCGGCTTCCCAGTCGCGCGGGTAGAGGAAGTCGTGGCCGACCGTGCGGAGGCTCACTTTCGCGATGAGCGGCATCACTCGCTTGTAGTGGTTCTTTCGCACCATCTCGCGAATTCGGTTGACGAGGGAGGCGTCGAATCCGGCGGCGATGAGCTCGGATGGACGCAGCCGGCGGTCGACCATGTGATAGAGAACGAGGTCGGCCTCGGCGTAGCTGAACCCGAGCTCGCCTTCGTCGGTCTGCCCTTCCCAGAGCTCGGCGGTCGGGGCTTTGCGCACGATCTCTTCGGGCACGCCCAGATGCAACGCGAGCTCGCGCAGCTGCGTCTTGTACAGGTCACCGACCGGGTTGATCCCACAGGCCATGTCGCCGAACTGCGTGCCGTAGCCGAGAAGTAGCTCGGTCTTGTTGCTCGTGCCGATGACGATCCCGTCGGGCCACGAGCGATCGTATTCGATGCTCTTGCGCTCGCGGGCCATCTTGTTCCCCATGCGAATCCGGATCCTCGGGTCGCTCTCGTCGACCGGCGCGGCACGGAAGTACGCATCCACCTGCGCGGTGATCGGCACCTCCTCGAGCGTGAAACCGAACTGCTTCGAAACGGCGCGCGCGTGCAGTCGCGATTCCTGGCTCGAATGGCGGTACGGGGTGAAGAGACCCAGTACGTTCTCGGGCCCGAGCGCCTCGCTCGCGAGCGCGACCGACACCGCGCTGTCGACCCCGCCGGAAACGCCCACGACGGCGCGCTTCAGGCGCGTTTTCCAGGTCTCGTCGCGGATGAACAGGACGAGCATCTTGCGGACCAGCACCTCGTCGATCCGCAAGGCCGACGGGTCTTTCGGATCCGGCCGGATGACGCCGGTCCTCGAGAGGACTTCAGTCACGACGCTCGAGCGGGAGACCAAGACGGCCCGCGACGTTGCGGAGAACGATGTCCTCGCGCTCGTCGCGTAGCAACGGGTTGCGGGCGCGCTCGCGTGCCACCAGGTCGGGATCGATCTCGCCAACGAGAAGGTGCTCGTCAAACTCGGGCGCGCGTGCGACGACGGTGCCGTCTGGCGCGACGATCTCCGACCCTCCCCAGAAAGCGATCCCGTCCTCGTGCCCGACGCGGTTGACGTAGACGACATAGAGCGTGAGGTACTGGGCGTAGAAGCGGTCCATAAGGCGGCACGACTCGGCCGTGCCGAGGTCACCTCCCTCGGCAACGCCGCGACCCGGGCTCGCCGAAGGCGCCAGCACCACGGCCGCGCCCGCCGCGGCGTACAGGTACGGGGTCGAAACGTGCCAGAGGTCTTCGCAGATCGCGACGCCGGTCGATCCACCGACGGATTTGAACGTTTCGAAGCGGTCCCCTGGCCCGAAGTAGCGGCCATCGTCAAAGATCCCGTACGTCGGCAGGTAGACCTTGCGGTGCACGTGCACGAGCTTGCCCTTTGACCAGTAGCCCTGCGCGATGTGCAGCTTGGCGTCGGCGGAGCGCTCGACAAAGCCCGCGGATATGTCGATGTCGCGCGATGCCTCGGCGATCGGCCCAAGTTGCGGATCATCCGCGGCGCACGCGACGTCGGCGGCGAGGTCCTTCAGGTAGTAGCCGGTGAGCGACAGCTCAGGAAAGACGACGAGGCGCGCCCCTGCCTCGCGGGCGCGGGCGATCCAGCTCGCGTGCATCTCGAGATTCCGACGCACCGCACCCAGGGCCGGGCTGCACTGGGCGACCGCGATCCGGACGCTCAACTCGCGCGCAGCTTCTCGAGCCGTTCGGCGTATTCGTGTACGAGCATCCAGGCCCGTTCGTCG
>VBDX01000012.1 GCA_005881885.1 Chloroflexota bacterium | reverse complement strand
GCTGGCCGCTCGTCGTCCTCGCGATCGTGCTCGTCACGCTCCTCGGCATCCCTGCACGCATCCTCGTCGGCGCGCTGGCGAAACTCCTGCGCGTGCCAGCCGACTACACGCGCACGGAGATCGATCCGCTGCTGCGCCGCGCAAACCCGACGCTGCCGAACCGCCTGCTACGCAACCTGCGCGATTACTTCCGGCCGGTGCTCGACCGTCCCGCGCGCGCGCTGGGCCGCGCGATCGACGGCCTCTTCGACACCGCGGAGAACGCGCCGCGCTGGAACGTGGAAGCGATCACCGGCGCGATCGTCGGCCTGGTCAGCCCGCTCGTCGATCAGGCCGCGACGCATGCCGAGAACGGCAGCGCGCGCCTCGGCGGGCAGGCGAGCTCGGCGGCGGGGGAGCTGCGCGGGAGCTCGAACCGGTGGGCCGGATGGCGGGTCATCGGCGGCTTCCTCTTCTTCATCGCCCTCTGCCTCTTCCTATACGCGGATGCGGCGCTCTCGATCGCGAGCCATGAGAAGGCCATCGGCGCGCAGGTGAGCTTCCTGCCGGAGTGGTTCCGCGAGATCACGCTCGCCTACGCGATCGCGTCGTTCGTGGGCGCGCTCACGCTCGGTCTGGTGTTCTTCGATCTGATCGGCATGACGCATCTCGGCCCTTGGGATGACCTCGAGCCGCGACGCCGGCTCTGGCTCAGCCGCGTGGCGCTCGCGCTCGCCGTGTGCTTCCTGCTGCTCTCGCTCTTCCTCGCGATGTGGCGCGCGTCGGTGGTCGTCCCGGATTTCATTCCGACCGACGTCGCGACGAAGTTCGAGGGCCTGGCGCTCACCTTCCCCGTCCCGCTCATGCTGCTCGCGACCGCGCTCATCGCCTGGGGCGCCATCGCGATGCCCTGGCTCGCCTGGATCCTCGCCGTCGGTGCGCTCGCGATCGTGCTGCTGCTCGTCGGGCTCGTGCTGCGCGCGCTGAGCATGGCGCTGCGGCCGCTCGCGGTCCTTCTGGGCGGGATCCTGCGCGTCGTCGGAATCGTTGGTCTTCTCCTATTAATAGGTGCCGTCGCGCTGGCCGCCGCCGCGTACTTCGTGCTGAGCGTCGTCGCGGTGGGCGTGGTGTTCGTCGCGGCATTCGCGGGCCTGCTGGTCTGGGCCGCAGCGTGGTTGGTCGCCGAGGCGCTCGTGTACGCGCTGCGGCTCGTCGCGCGTGTAGGGGACGCCGTCGCGCTCGTCCTTCAGGCGCTGATCGACGCGCTCATGTGGCCGGGACGCGTGCTTTGGAACTGGTTCGCGAGCTTCGATCGCGCTCGCGCGATGCACATCCAGCCGATCCGCGTGCCGGAGTCACGTCAGCTGCGTCTCGCCTCCGGGGAACCGCCGCCGGCGCTCGAGGAGGCCGTCCGCTAGCCCGGCGCTGCTTGGAGTCCTTCGGGTCTATGCCGAGCGCGTGGTCGGGTGGAGCTGCTTCAGCTGCAGCGCGTCGAAGCGCGCGATGTGGTCGTTCGCCCACTCCGACGCCTCGAGCGGGAGCAGATGCCCCACGCCGCGTGCGATGTGCACCAGCGCGTTGGGATTCGCCCTGCGAATGAGCGCGGCGTCGCGAGCGGAGATCACGCGATCTTGACTGCCCCAGAGCACGAGCGTCGGGATGTCGCAGAGCGTGCTCACGCGGTCGCCCAGCGTGAACGTGAGCTGCTCGCCGCCGGGAACGGCGAAGAGCAGGAACCGGCGCCAGATCGGCGGCTGATTCGCCCACACGATCGCGCGCATCGACCGTACCTTCGCGGCGCCCTGCCGGTCCCGCCGCAACACGCGGTCGATGAACCGGTCGTCCTGACGGCGCCCGCTCCCGATGAGGAAGTAGCGAAGGTACCGGCGGCTCACGCTCTTCGATGGACGGAGCAGTGCGCGTCCGATGAGCGGGAGGCAGAAGAGCTTGTAGGTCCACACGAGCGATCGCCCGAGCGCGACCGGCGCGAGGAGGATCAGCCCGGTCACGAACGCAGGACGCTGCACCGCGATGTGGAGGGCGATCCCGCCGCCGAGCGAGTGCCCGAGGATAAGCGCGCGCTCGACACCGATCTGGTTCGCGACCGCGAGGACCATGTCCGCGAGCTGCGTGAACCGTGCGGTGTCCTTTCGCAGGGCCGGCGCGAGGCCGAAGCCCGGAAGCTCGATGACGTGGGTGGTGTAGCCGAGGTCGCGTAGCGCGCGGGTCTGCGGCGCCAGGGTGTAGGCCGTCTCGCCCATGCCCGCGAGTACCAGGGCGTGCGGTCCGCGCGCGGGCCCTCGCGTCCGAACACGGATCCGATAGCCACCGTGTTCGACGATGGCGTCCTTCATATGGTCAAGATGGCTCCTGCCGGCCGCGCGAACAGACCCGAACGGGGGAAAAGAGAAACCCCGGTGCACTGCGGCACCGGGGTTCTCTCGCGAGGGCGAAGAAGTTACGGGTGTGAGGGCGGGGTTGGTAGGTTTGCGGGCTTCCCGCCCTGAACGTCTGTCGGCTTACCCGCGTCGGCCGGCTTGCCGGCGTCCTCGGGCTTGCCAGGAGCGAACGTCGGGAGCAGAGCGACGGCGTCCTCGGCGGCCTTCGCGATCTCGTCCATTTTGGCGATCGCGATGGTCACGATGTCGTCGATCTTTGCCTGCGTCTCGGTCGTGAACGGGATCTTGATGTCCGGAGCACCGGTCGATCCGGTGGCACCGGTCGAACCAGTCGCACCAGTCGCACCGCTCGAGCCCTCGAGGCCCTCGCGGCCGAGCGTGAGCGCCGCGACGTCGTTGAGCGCCGTGGTGAGGCGAGCGCGGAGGTCCGCATCCGCCTTGTTTACGGTGTCGTTGAGCAACGCGCGGTTGGTGCTGTCGACGTGGGTGCTGTGGAGCTTCGCGAGCTTCTGCTGGTCGGCTTGGAATGCGCTGCGAAGATCCTTGTCTGCCTTGTTGCGGGCGGCGACAACGGCCGGCTGGCTCGAGTCGGCGCTCCGCGTGATCGTGTCCACCGCGGTGCTGACGGCGTTCTGCACATCCTGGTTGGTGGCAGCAACGCCGGTCGTGAGAGCGGCCGCTGCGACAGCTGTGGCGGCAGCCGCGCCCTTGGTCGTGCTAAGAAGAGTCGCGAGCTTGCTAAGCAGCAATGGACGGTCCCGTCCTTTCTATGAGTGCCTGCTTCCTGCTTATCGCGATCCGCCCCGGGGCGTTTGAAACCGACCGGTGTAGGACGTTCGTACGGGCCGAGGGCCTAATACTTCGGCCGCTCCTACGTTTGGCGCGCGGAGGCCCGAACGAAGCACCTCAACGAACAGGGCGCGCTGGCCGATAAACCTGTGGATGAACAGGACCTGGCGCGCCGCGCGAGCTCGGGCGACCGGCGTGCGTTCGGCGCGCTCTACGACCTCCACGTCGAGGCCGTCTACCGCTACGCGTTCTACCGCGTGCGCACCGATGCGGAGGCCGAGGACGTGACGAGCGAGGTGTTCCAGCGGGCCCTCGTTGCGATGCCGCGGTACGAGCCGCGCCGCCCGTTCCTCGCGTTCCTTTACACGATCGCCCGCAACATCGTGACGGACCGCCTCCGCCGTCAGCGGCCGGAGGCGAGCTTCGAAGACGCCATCGCGCATCCGAGCGATGCCGCCGGGCCCGAGGAGCGTGCCGCAGCGATGGACGACGCGCGTCACCTGCGCGCGGCGATCGCGCGGCTCACGCCGCTCCAGCAGGAGGTCGTCATCCTGCGGTTCCTCGAAGACCGCTCGATCAAAGAGATCGCCGAGATCACCGCCAAGCCGGAGAGCACCATCCGCGGTCTCCAGATGCGCGCCCTCGTGGCGCTGCGCGAGCTCCTCGGCGAGGTCTCGTCATGAGCACGCCGGAGGAGCGCGAGCTCTCCGAGTTCGCGAGCCGGCTCGCTCGCTACCGCGCGGTCCGTGTGCCGCCCGAGTTTCGCTCTCGCCTGCGCGCCTCGCTGATCGCCGCGCCGGTCGTCCTCGACTCCCGTCGCCCCTCGCTGTTCAGGTGGTCGCGCTCCTTCGCGCTGCGTCCAATCGTTGCTTCCGTCCTCGTGCTCGCGCTGCTCGCCATGGCCGGGGGTGGCGTGGCGGCAGCGTCGAGCCTGCCGGGCGATCCCGCGTTCGCGCTCAAGCGCGCGGCCGAGGACGTCGAGGTCGCGCTCGCGTGGGATGACATCTCACGCCTTGACACGGTCGTGATGCAGTCGGGTCGCCGGCTCGTCGACCTCGAGACGCTCGCCGCGCGGCGCTCGAGCGCGGTCGCCGTCGCGACGGACGAGTACCTCGCCGCGGCTTCGCGCTTCGAGACTGCGGTCACGCGCGTCGCCGCGCTGGCGGCCTCCGCAGCCCGCGACGCCGCGCTGGCGCGCGCCGAAGCCGCGAGCGCTGATCACCTCGCGCGGCTTCAGGCACTCGCGACACGGCTTCCCGACGCCGCGCAACACGGGATCCAGCGCGCGATCGAGGTGCAGCAGGCCGTGCACGGCAAGTCCGCTGATGCGCCGGGCCGTCGCGGCTCGCCTCTCGCGCCGACGATCGCACCGGCACGTCCATCCACCGGTCCCGCGACGCCTTCGGGCCGCGGCGGCCCGCCGAGCGGAGTTCCCGGCCGGCCGTAGCCGAACGCGGGCTCTCTTGTCACCAACTTGGTCTTGTTCATCGCGTCGCGGTCGCTGAAACGCGGAACCGCTTTGCAACCCGCGTAGGACATCAGTACTGAGACCTTGACCCGGCATGTCTCCGCTAACTAGCTTGCCCGGCACCCACCATGCATCGCTTCGTCCTCGGCTTCGCCATTGCCCTTGCCTTCGCCGCGTTCACGTCTGCGCCCGCGGAGGCCGCGCCGCCGCCTTATTACCCGCCGGTTGACTGGATTCCGGCGGCGGCCGGGAACTTCTCGGTCGGGCGCGGCGGCGCGCAGATCACCACGATCGTGATCCACGAGACCGATGGCTCGTATTCGTCGGCGATCAACTGGTTCCGCCGGCCCGGCTCGAACGCGAGCGCGCACTACCTCGTTCGTGCCTGGGACGGTGAGATCACACAGCTCGTCGCCGAGTCCGACACCGCATACCACGCCCGCGACGCGAATCCGTGGACGATCGGCATCGAGCACGAGTTCTATCTGCGGCAGGGCATCCTCCACACCGACGCGCAGTACCGCAGCTCCGCGCTGCTCGTATGCGCGATCGCGCGCCGCTACGACATCCCACTCGACCGCAACCACATCGTCGGCCATCGCGAGCTGCCGAACCAGTTTCACGGCGACCCGGGCCCGCTCTGGGACTGGACGTACTACATGTCGCTCGTGCGCAGCTGCGCCGGCGGCGAGGGACGCGCCACCGCAAGCTCGATAGAGACCTGTGCCGAACCCGGATGCACTCCCCCCGCCGGCCTCGAGTTCGGCGACGAGGGCGCGGACGTGGCGCTCCTGCAGTGGGACCTCGCGTACCTCGGCTTCATAACCGATGACACCCTCGCGAACGGGTCGGGAAGCTTCGGGCCGCTGACGCTCGATGCCGTCGTCGCGTTTCAGCAAGCGAAGGATGTGCCGGCGACCGGCTACTACGGCGAGCTGACCGCCGCCGCGTTATCGGAGGCGCTCGCGCAGAACCCGGTCACCGCACCGACCGCTCCGCTCCAGCCCGGGACAATGTCGACGGACGTCTCGAAGCTGCAGGTCAGCCTGCGGAAGCTCGGCTACATGGATCTCGTCACCGGGTATTACGGCCGGATCACGCAAGAGGCGGTCCTCCAGTTCCAGCAGGACAGCGGTATCGACGCGACGGGAACCTACGGCGCGATCACGCGCATGGCCCTCGCGACACAATCGCGCTAGTAAGCAGAAACGGCTGCCTGCGCGTCCGCGGCGACCCTGGTCGCTAGGGCCACCGCGTCGTCGCGGGTCAATGCCTGACCCGATCGCCACGCCTCTTCGAACTTCGCCTCCCCGAGGCTCGCTCGCGCGTGCGCCAGCCCGCGTTCCCTTTCCGCGGCATTCCATGAGAGCTCGCCGCTCTCATCGAAGTGCCGCCGCGACGCGGCCCACAGCCGCGTCGCGTTCTCCAGGTTGCCTCGCGCGGCGGCGACATCCGCAAGCCCGTCGAAGAACTCTGCGATCCCGTTCGAGTCGCCGAGCTCCACAGAAAGCCCCAGGCCCTCCACGTACAGGTGCGCCGCGTCGCCCAACTGCCCCAGATGCCGACGGGCCTCGGCCACGTTGTGGAGCGACTCCCAGATGCCGGCACCGACCGTGCGATTCACGGCGAGCTCTTCCTCGGCGAACGCCGCCATCCGGGCGTAGTCGCCTTTGCGGAAGGCGTGCACCGCAAGCCCGTTCAGCGCATGAGCGATCGTGCTCGGTTCATTGGTCTCGCGCCCGATCGAGAGGCATCGCTCGTGGAGGGCTTGCGCACGCTCGGATTCGCCTAAATGCTCGGTGACCGCGGCGAGTGAGTGGATAGAGCTGGCAAGGCGGAACTTCTCGCCCCTGCGGGCGAGCTCGTCGATGGACCGCTCGAGCAGCGCTCGTGCGCGCGCATGGTCTCCGGAAAAGCGGGGAAAGTCGGCCGCGAGACCCAGGAGCCAGCCGAAATCGGGAGTGCGCTCCACGCCGTCCAGCGCGAGGACCTGCTCGGTCCAGGTCCGGCCGTCGCGCAGCGGTCCGCGTACGAGCCAGACACGCCAGATGCTCTGGATCAGCTGAACGGCGTCTTCGGTCTCGCGGTGTTTGATGAGCCACGCGAGGGCGGTGGTCAGATTGGCCCGTTCGAGGGCGAGCCACTCCAGCCATTCCGGGTTCGTTCGGTAGATGTCCGCACGCAGTGACATACCGTGACCCCGGCCCTGGGCCTTCCGATCGGCGAGCGTGGCGAAGAAATGGGCATGGCGCCCACCGACGGTCTCGGCTTCGCCGGACGTCTCGAGCCGCTCGCGCGCGTAGTCACGGATCGTCTCGAGCATCGAGAACCGCGGTTCGTCGCCGCGTGCCTCGTCCTTGTGAAGGAGGCTCTTGTCCAGCAGCGACGCGAGGTCATCGAGCGTTGCGTCACAGACTTGCTCCGCGGCGGAGACGTCCCAGCCGCCGACGAAAACGCCCAGACGCGCGAGAACCTCTTGCTCGTGCGCGTCGAGCAACAGGTAGCTCCACTCGATCGTCGCGCGTAACGTCCGCTGCCGATCGGGCATGTCGCGAGGTCCGCCGGTCAGCACGGGCAGACCTTGCTCGAGGCGTGCGAGCAGGGCTTGCGGGTGCAACACCTTGACGCGCGCCGCAGCGAGTTCGACGGCGAGCGGAAGCCCGTCCAGGCGTCGGCAGATCGCGGCGACCGGCGCGCGATCGCCGTCGATGCGGAAGGTCGGTTCGGCGGCCCGAGCGCGGATTTCAAACAGGGTGACCGCGTCGTCCTCCGGCAGAGGTGGCACCGGGTACTCGTGTTCTCCGGCGAGCCGCAGGCGCTCTCGGCTCGTCACCACCACCTTGAGCTGCGGGGCCGACGCGAGCAACAGGCTCACGTCCGCCGCTGCGGCGAGGACCTGCTCGAAGTTGTCGACGACGAGGAGTGTCTGTTTGCCCTCGAGATGACGACGCAACGGATCGATCGGCGTCTCGGAGGCTCCTTCTTTCACGCCCAGCGTTTGCGCGATCGTTCCGAGGACAAGGGCCGGGTCGCGCACCGGGGCGAGCGATATGAAGAACACTCCGTTCCTGAACTGCTCCACGAACTCCGCGGCGAGGCGCAACGCAAGTCGCGTCTTCCCGGTGCCGCCTGCCCCGGTGAGGGTGAGGAGGCGCACGTCGGCGCGACTCAGGAGCGCACCGAGATCCTCGATCTCACGCTGTCGGCCAACGAACGTGGACGCCTCGGCGGGCAGGTTGGTGTTGCTGAGGCTTCGTAGCGGCGGAAATCGCGGCTCGAGATCCGGCGCGAGAACCTGGTACAGCCACTCAGGTGTCGGCAGATCCTTGAGGCGGTGCTCGCCGAGGTCGCGGAGCTCGGTGTCGCGACCCAGGAGGTCGCGGGTCGTCTTCGAGATCAAGATCTGGCCGCCATGGCCGGCCGCGCAGATGCGGGCGCCGCGATGGACGTCGATGCCGACGTAACCCTCGGGAGTGACGGTGGGCTCGCCGGTGTGGATGCCCATGCGCACCTTCACGGGGCTTGCGGCGAGCGCCCGTTGCGCGGCGTGCGCCGCGGACACCGCGTCGCGCGCCCGCGCAAATGCGATGAAGAACGCGTCGCCTTGGGTGTCAACCTCGACCCCGCCGTGCTCGGTCACGGCGCCGCGCAAGGCGCGGCGGTGGGCGGCGAGGATCTCGGGATAGCGCTCACCCAGGTCGTGAACGAGCCGCGTCGATCCCTCGATGTCGGTGAATAGGAGCGTTACGGTGCCTGAGGGGAGCGCGGCCATGCACGGAGTATCGGCGCGCTTGCAAATGAAACACCCCGGCGCACGACGCTCGCGAGCGCGCGGGCAAGCTCCGGCCGGTCGTTGGGCATCGCGATCCGGTGGTACTCGAGCCCCGCGGCTTCGGCCTGCGCCCGCGCGGCGACGTCGAGGTCGTAGAGGACCTCGAGGTGATCGGCGAGGAACTGGATCGGTACGATGAGGATGTTCCGCGCACCTCCTGCCGCGATCCCGGGGAAGAGCTCCACGAGATCGGGCCGCAGCCATTCCTCCTGCGTGTGCCCCGCGCTCTGGAATGCGAAGTGCCAGTCGTCCGCGGCGAGGCCCGCGGCGCGCGCGACGAGATCCGCGGTCCGGCGCAGCTGCTCCACGTAGCCTGGCTCCGTGTCGTGCACGCGGCGCGGGATGCTGTGCGCCGTAAGGAGGATCGCGGGACGTTCGAGCGGCGCTCGCGCTTCGCGGATGAGCGCCGCGATGAGCCCGATGAAGAGCGGCTCCTCGTACCACGCTTCCGTCAGATGCCAGGGAAGCCCGCTCTCGGCCGCGGCCTCCTCGAGCGCGCGGCGGTAGCCGCTCATCAACTGGTCCGACCACTGCGGGGACAGGACGACTCCGACCAGGGCGTCCACCTCGCCGGCCAGATCCTGGACGGCATCGCGCACCGTCGGAGCGGAGAAGCGCATCGCGGCGCGCACGCGATAGCCCTGACCGAGCTCGTGCCCAAGCGCGGTGGCCTGGGCGCGCGTGACGCGTACGAGCGGCGAGCCGCCGATGACGCGATAGCGCCGAGCGATCTCGGCGACAACCTCATCGCTCGGCGTGCGCCCGCCGCGCACGCGAGCGAGGTATGCGGGCACGTCGCGCTCATCGCGTGGCGCGCCGTATGTCATGAGGAGGACGCCTGTGGTCACGCCGCGGTCTCTTCGCGCACGAGCGCGGTGATCCGGCGCAGCGTGTCCGCATCGGTCTCCGGCAGGACGCCGTGCCCGAGGTTGAAGATGTGCCCGCGCCTACGACCCGCCTCGCGGAGCACGGCGCGCGTCCGTTCCGCCACGACCGGGAACGGCGCGAGACAGATCGCGGGATCGAGATTGCCCTGGATGGCGCGAGCGTCGCCGATGCGCCGCCAAGCCTCAGCCAGGCCGATACGCCAATCGACGCTCACAGCCTCGCAGTTCCGCGCGGCGAGCCGGAGGAGTTCGGGATTCCCCGTGAAGAAATGGATCCGCGGCACGCCCGTGCTCGCGACCGCGTCGAAAATGCGCCGGGAGTGGGGGAGCACGGCCCGCTCGTAGTCAACGGGCGAGAGCACGCCGGCCCAGGAGTCGAAGAGTTGGATCACGTCGACGCCTGCTTTCACCTGCGCGACGAGATACCGCGAGATGACCTCCGCGAGCGTCCCCAAGAGGCGGTCCCAGAGCGCGGGCTCACCGGCGAGCATGCCCTTCGCGCGCGCGTGGTCGCGGCTCGGTCTTCCCTCCACCAGATACGAGGCGATGGTGAACGGTGCTCCCGCGAAACCGATGAGCGCTACGTCCGGCGGCAGCGACGCGCGCAGCGCTCGGATCGACTCGAAGAGATACGGCGTCGCTTCCTCGGCGGCGACCACCCGCAGCGCGTCGACGTCCCGCGCGGTTCGGACCGGCCGTTCGATGATGGGGCCGATCTCAGGCTCGATGCGGAACGGCACCCCCATGCCGTCGAGCGGCAGCATGATGTCGGCGTACAGGACCGCGGCGTCGACGCCGAGCTGGTCGACCGGCATCGCCGTGACGCGCGCGCTGAGCTCGGGGTTCCGGGCGATGTCGAGGATGCCGAAGCGTTCGCGCAGCTCCCGGTAGTCCGCCAGGCAGCGGCCGGCCTGTCGCATGAACCAGACCGGCGTGCGCTCGACCCGCTCGCGCCGGCAGGCGCGGACGAGAAGAGGCGCCGTCACCGGGCGGCGACCCGGGCGGCAGTGCCGTCGATCTCGTCGAGCGCTCCAGCGAGGGTCATCGCACGCCCGACGAAGATGGGAGTTTCGCGCTCGGTGTACGCGGACGATTCCGTCTCGCGCAGATCCGCCACGAGCGCGAGGAACTCGCGCACGTCGTCGCATTCGAACGCGACGACGAACTCGTTGTCGTCGATGCCGAAGCTGTATCCGGTATGGATACGAACGTCCGGGTAGCGGTGACCGACCGCGAAATGCGCGGCCATGATCCGCGTGCGCTCCTCGGCCGGCAGCGCGTACCAGGTCCGCTTCTTCGTCATCGGGTAGACGACGACGTAGCTCTTGTCCCCGACCGGCCCGGCCGGCGCGGCATGCTCGCCACCGTCGTGGCGATGCTCGCCGAGATACTGCGATCGCCGTCGCGCGGCGAGGTACGCATAGGGCCGGGTCGACCAGGCCCAGAGGCGCGTGCCGGCCAAGCGCACCTCGAACGCGCGCAGCGCCTCGAGGTCGTCGGCGACGGCCCAGAGCAAGAGGTCGGCATCGGCGCGCGTGCCGGCGAGCGAGTACGCGTGCACACGCACGCCCATTCCGTCCGCGACGGCGGCGAGCTCGCGCTTATCGGCCGCACGCTGCGTCTCATCGAGACGGCGCCACTCCGGGGAGACGGCGAGCGTGAGGTAGCGGTAGAGCTCGTTCACGCGGCGATCTCGGCGAGCGCGCCGCGTGCGGCGGAGACGACCTCGTCGATCACCGCCTCGTCGTGCGCGAGCGAAAGGAAGAGGCACTCGAACTGGGACGGCGGGAGGAGCACGCCGCGCACGAGCATTCCGCGATGGAACGTCGCGAACCGCGCGAGATCGCTCGACCGCGCGTGGTCCTCGTTCCGCACCGGACGATCGGTGAAGAAGAGCGTGAGCAGCGAGCCGGCGCGCTGCACGCGCGCGGGAACGCCCGCGTCCGCCGCGGCGCGCGCGAGCCCGTCCTCCAGCCGCGCGCCGAGGAAGTCGAGCCGCTCGTACGCGGCTCGGTCGAGCAGGGCGAGCGTCGCGAGACCGGCCGCCATGGCGAGCGGGTTGCCGGAGAGCGTTCCCGCCTGATAGACGGGCCCGAGCGGGGCGACGAGCTTCATGAGCCGGCGCGCGCCGCCGTAGGCGCCCACCGGCAGACCGCCGCCGATGACCTTCCCGAGACAGGTGAGGTCGGCGCGCACAGCGAATCGCTCCTGCGCGCCGCCGCGCGCGAGCCGAAAGCCGGTGATGACCTCATCGAGCACGAGGATCGCGCCCGTCTCGTCGGCGAGCGCGCGCAACCCTTCGAGGAAGCCCCGGTCGGGCGGGACGCAGCCCATGTTCCCCGCGACCGGCTCGACGATGATCGCCGCGAGCGGCCGCTCGCGAGCGACGCGCGCGGCCGCCTCGAGATCGTTGTACGCGACCGTGACCGTGTCGCGGGCGACGGCCGCGGGCACGCCGGCGGAATCCGGAAGACTGAGCGTCGCGACGCCCGAGCCCGCTTTCGCGAGGAGCGGATCCGCATGGCCGTGGTAGCAGCCGGCGAACTTGAGGATCGCGTCGCGGCCGGTCACGGCGCGCGCGACGCGGAGCGCGCTCATCGTGGCCTCGGTCCCCGACGAGACGAAGCGGACCATCTCGACGCTCGGGAACGCGTCGACGATCTCCTCGGCCAGCTCCGTCTCGAGCGGCGATGGCATGCCGTACGACGTGCCGCGCTGGAGCTGCCGCGCGATCGCCGCCACCACCGCGGGATGCGCATGACCGGCGATGAGCGGACCCCACGAGCAGACCAGATCCACGTAGCGGCGGCCGTCGGCGTCGATCACGCGCGGTCCCTCGCCCGCCACGATGAAAGGGGCCTCTCCACCGACCGCTCGGAACGCCCGGACCGGGCTGGACACCCCGCCCGGCATCACCGCAGCGGCCCGCGCGCGCAGCGCCGCGACCGCGTTCAACGTTCCTGTAGCCACGGCGCCACCTCCAGGGCGAAGTAGGTCACGATCACGTCCGCGCCCGCGCGGGCGATCGCCACGAGCGACTCGAGGACCGCGCGACGTCGATCGAGCCATCCCCGTTCCGCGGCGGCATGGATCGCCGCGTACTCGCCGCTCACCTGGTACGCGGCGATCGGAAGATCGAATCGCTGGTGCGCAGCCGCGATCACGTCGAGGTAGAGACCTGCGGGCTTCACCATGAGCGCGTCCGCGCCCTCGGCCGCGTCGGCCGCCAGCTCCGCGAGCGCTTCCCGGCGGTTCGCCGGGTCCATCTGGTACGCGTTTCGATCGCCGAACGCCGGCGCGCAATCGGCGGCCTCGCGGAACGGGCCGTAGAACGACGACGCAAACTTCGCCGCGTAGGAGAGGATCGCGGTGTCCTCGTGGCCCGACGCGTCGAGCGCCGCGCGGATGGCCGCGACGCGGCCGTCCATCATGTCCGACGGCGCGATCAGATCGGCGCCCGCGTCGGCGTACGCGCGAGCCGCGTCAGCGAGGAGCGGAAGGGTCGCGTCGTTGTCGATGGTGCCGTCGGCGCGGACAACGCCGCAGTGGCCGTGCGAGGTGTACTCGCAGAGGCACACGTCCGCGATGAGCGCGAGCTCCGTCGCTGTCTTCCGGATGGCGCGGATCGCCGCGGGGACCGGGCCGAAGGGGTCGGCCGCACTCGCGCCGCGCTCGTCTTTGGTCTCGGGAAGCCCGAAGAGCAGCAGCCCGCCCAGCCCCGCTCCCGCGGCACGTTCGGCGATCTCGCCCACATGTGCGACCGGCCAACGCGTGTGGCCGGGGAGCGATGCGATCGGCACGGGCACATCGGCGTTCGCGTCGATGAAAACCGGCAGGACGAGTCGTGCGGGATCGAGGCGCGTCTCGCGGAAGAGTCCGCGGAGCGCGGCGGTCCGCCGCAAGCGGTGAAAACGACGGAAGCGAGTCGTCGCTCGTTCAGCGGTGAGCAACACGGT
>VBDX01000173.1 GCA_005881885.1 Chloroflexota bacterium | reverse complement strand
CGAGGTCTGATCCAGCCACACTCGGCTCGCGTATCTTCTAGCGGTCATTTCAAGGGGGAGGATCACGTCATGCGCAGGCTCGCTGTCACTCTATCCATCGTCGGCCTTACGTTCGCCATACTGGCTGTCAGCGTCGCTGCCGACCAACCCGCAGCAACCACGTTCGTCGCGGTCCTGAACGCCGATGAGGAGGTCCCGCATTGCGCGGCGGCCACGGACGCGTCACGCGGGCTCGCCGTCTTCCACGTAACGGATGAGGCAACCGGGACCGTCGAGTGGAAGCTGGTCGCCAACAACTTGCCCGGCACACCCGTGGCGGCTCACATCCACCTCGCGCCAAAGGGAACGGCCGGGACGGTAGTGCAACCGCTCCCGCCCACCCCGGGCGAAGAGAATGGCGTTATCGGGGAAGGCACGTTCACGAACAAAGCGCTCCTTACCGCGGTCCGGCTCAACCCGCAGAACTACTACGTGAACGTGCATAGCACCGTCTGCGGCGCCGGCGTCATCCGCGGCCAGCTCGACGAGCACGGTCCCAGCAGCCAGTAGCGCGTCATGTGGGGCAGGCGGCGTTCCCGCCGCCTGCCTCGATACTTCTTCCTATGGATGCCTACCTCGCGGTCATCGCGAAACGTGAGGTCCGCGAGTACAGCGACCGCCCGGTCCCCGAAGATATGCTCACCAAGATCCTGCAGGCCGGACGGGCGACCGGCAGCGCCAAGAACGCGCAACCGTGGCGCTTCATCGTGTTGCGCGATCCAGAGCGCCGCCGGACGCTCGCTGGATTCATGCGCGGGCGGCGCAATCTCGAGGGCTGCGCGGCCGCGATCGCGATCGTGCTTATGAACGACCAGCTGCGTTTCGATGCCGGCCGCCTCGCCCAGAACATGATGGTCGCGGCGTGGGCACTCGGGGTCGGCTCATGTCCGAATTCGATCCACCCCGATCACCACGATGACGGCCGCGCGCTGCTTGGTGTCCCGGCGAACGCATCGATCGCGACCGTGATCACCTTGGGCTATCCCGCGCCAGGACAGCCTCGACCGCGGCCGAAAGCGGACCCCGACGAAGTGCTCGCGCGGATCGATCGCCTGAGACTCGAGGCGATCGTCAGCGACGAACGCTTCAAGGCATGAGACAATGAAACGAAAACCGGAGACTGATTGACCCTCGCACCATCCCCCGCTCGCTTCGGCGAGCTCGCGATCCACCCTGACATCTCGAAAGCCATCGACGAGCTTGGTTTCATGGCGCCCACGCCTGTACAGGTCCGCGCAATACCCGCCCTGCAGCGCGGCCGTGACCTCTTCGCACAGGCGCAGACGGGGACCGGAAAGACGGCCGCGTTCGCGATTCCGATCCTGGAGAGGATCGATCCGGCGCTGAAACGTCCGCAGGCGCTGATCGTCGTGCCCACACGGGAGCTCGCGCTCCAGGTGACGCGCGAGTTCGGGGCGATCGGCAAGTACCGGCACGCGCACGAGGTCGCGATCTACGGCGGTGTGCCGTACGGCCCGCAGGAGCGCGCCCTTGCGCGCGGCGCGACTATCGTCGTCGGGACGCCCGGGCGGCTGCTCGATCACATCGAGCGCGGCACGCTCGACCTCAGAGGTGTGTCTGTGGTGATCCTTGACGAGGCCGACCGGCTGCTCGACATGGGCTTCGCGCCGGAGGTGCGCCGCCTCTTGCGTCGGTGTCCCGAGAAACGCCAGACCGCCCTCTTCAGCGCGACGCTCGTCGCCGACGTGCGCGAGCTCGCGCAGCGCTTCACGCACGACGCCGTGCAGGTCGCGATCGAGCCGGAACAGCAGAACGTCGACAGCGTCGAGCAGGTCTACGTCGAAGTTCTCGAGCAGGACAAGGTGCGTGCGCTCGAAGAGCTTCTGCGCCGGTATGAGACCGATCAGGTCCTCGTCTTCCGCCACACCAAGCGCGGGGTCGACGACCTTGAGGACAAGCTGCGCCGGCGGAAGCACGACGTGGCCGCTATCCATGGCGACATGACCCAGCGCGAGCGCGAGCGGACCTTACAGCGCTTCCGCGAAGGCGACCTGCACGTGCTCATCGCGACGAACGTCGCCGCGCGCGGCCTGCACATCGAGGACATCAGCCATGTCGTGAATTACGACCTTCCCGAGGACGCGGACGTGTTCACCCATCGCGTGGGTCGCACGGGGCGAGCTGGAAAAACCGGGGTTGCGGTCACCTTTGTGGGGGAGTGGGACTTCGATCAGTTCGATCAACTTCGTGCCAAGGCCGGTGTTCCCTTCCGGCGAGAGATTCTGGAGCTGTACGACCGCCAGTAGGCTCGCGTCATGGCGACCGGCCACGCGCAGGACCAGCGGGATGTCTACGCGGTCGTCCGCCTCGATTCGCATCGCAATTTCACTCCCCGCCCGGACTACGTGACCGTCAAGAAGGTCGTCTCTAGCCTGGCCGAGGCGGAGCTCGAGGTGCGCTCCCTCAACGGACTTGCACCAACGGGGACCGTCTACTTCCTGCAGCGAACGACCGTCGCCCTAGAGAACCGGCCCGCCCAGCCGGTCAGAGCTGCGCCGGTCGCGGCCTCGGCGCCGAGGCCCGCCCCGGATCCGCGGTCGCGCCGCGCCCGTGCGGAAAAGAAGAGCAGAAAGAAAAAGAAGGGTCGGCGAAAATAGCTTCCGGCGACCGTCAGCCCAGCACGATCGATCCGACGATCTGCTCCAGTGTTCGCTCGGTCACTCCATGCGGTCCTTCGCTACCTGGGCCCGTAACGTAGCGGAGGATCAGCATTCGCTCCCCGCGCTCGACGTAGTAGGCGTGCATTTCTAACGACGGGGTCACCGCCCAGGACGCCACGTACGCGGGCGATTGACTCAGGGTCGTCTCGCCCACCATGCAGGGGTTCCTGCCGCATCCGTCGCTCCGGGCCCAATCCGACGCCGCGAACCCATTTCGGTCGTGGACCTCGACGAAAAGGTCCCACGGTGCGATGAGGTCGACGCGGACAGCGGCCAGCAGTTGCCATTCCTCAGGCGTCCGCGCCGTGAACTCGACCCGGTCGAGAAGGCTGGGATCGGACAGACCGAAGCGCGACGAATCCTGTACTCGCCAATCCCGGGGGATCACGATGCCGTAGCCGAAGGCGTCGCTGCGGTAGACATTGCAGCCTCCGCGCAAACAGGTGGGGCGTGGAAGGTTCTGGAGCGGGGCCGTGGTAACTCCGCGCCGGCCGGTCGCCGCGGCTTCCCCAACTTCGCGGGCGGTCACGACTGCGCCGAGGACGAGCACGACCGTGGCGGAGATTACGAGCGCGGTGAGCAGGGCCGATCGCCGCGCGGTTTGGCGGTCAGGGATCCACCACTTTTCGGGCGGTAAAGGAAGCGAATCGATCTCCCGGCGGAAGATCCGTTCGATGCTGAGCTCAGGAAGCATTTCGCACCTCCGCACGCATGCGCGCCTTGGCTTGCGCGAGCGTCGCGCTCACCGTCCCCGTCTTCACGCCGAAATGCGCGGCGATCTCGCGGTGATCGAGACCGAGGTAGAACTGCGCGACCACCATCGCGCGTTGACGCTCGGTAAGACCCGCGAGCAGGCGTCCCACCTCCATGCGGTCGAGGAGTGCGTCGATGTCGCCCTCTCCCGACCGGCCGCGAACGCGCTCGAGCGGCAGTGACGGCAGGCGAAAGCCCCGCCGGGCGCTGCGGACTGCGACGACGAAGAGCCAGCCGGCGAGATCGGGGTCGTGCGCCGGGGGCCGCCGGACCCCGGCGACGAACGCGTCATGCAGCGCATTGAGTGCGCGGTCGCGGTCGCGAAGGACCGCGAGGAGCGCCCGATAGACACGCGGGAACTCCAGTCGGTACAACTCC
>VBDX01000135.1 GCA_005881885.1 Chloroflexota bacterium | reverse complement strand
GTCGAGTTCGGCGCCGGGATGATCAAGATGCGCGGCGATCGGTGCTGGCGTGACCTCACATGCCTCTACTACCACCACGAGACCCAGCCCATGCCTAATCCGCTGAGCTGGTATTTCCACCGCCTGCCGAAATCTCTCCATCGCATAGAGGTCCTCGGGAATCACTTCGCACAACTCGTCGTCCCGTGGTTCCTGTTTTTCCCCCAGCCCATCGCCTCGGTCGCCGGGCTGATCATCGTGCTGACGCAGTCGTGGCTCGTCGTCTCCGGCAACTTCGCTTGGCTCAACTTCATCACGATGGCACTCGCGATCGCGAGCTTCGACAACCCCGCCCTCGGCCACCTCTTCGCGATCGTTCCGTACCAGCCGCTGGAAACACCCGCCTGGTATCTCGCGGTCGTCCTCGCGATCACCGCTCTGATCCTCGCGCTGAGCTATCGGCCGGCGCGCAATCTCCTCTCGCGACGGCAGCTCATGAACTACAGCTTCGATCCGTTCCACATCGTCGGGACGTACGGCGCGTTTGGCTCCATCACGAAGGAGCGCTACGAAGTGGTCATTGAGGGAACGGAGGATGCGGTGCTCACGCCGCAGACGAAGTGGCACGAGTACGAGTTCCAGGGGAAACCCGGCGACGTGCGCCGCCGGCCGCCGCAGGTCGCGCCGTACCACTACCGGCTCGACTGGCTCATGTGGTTCGCGGCACTCTCGTCGCCGATGTATCACGAGTGGTTCGTGCCGCTGCTCCGCAAGCTCCTCGAGGCCGACCGCGCGGTCCTGCGGTTGCTCGCACGAGATCCTTTCGCGGGACGGCCGCCGCGGTTCGTGCGTGCCCTTTTCTATCTCTATCGATTCACGACGCCGAAGGAGCGCCGCGAGACGGGCGCGTGGTGGTGGCGCGAGCTCGTGGGCGACTACGTGCCACCGATCCAGCTCCGCACCTTCCGCTAAATCACTCCGGCCGGTACGGCGCCTCGAGCTCGATATTGCCGACGTACTCGGGCAGATCCTTCTGGCCAAGGATCTGCCGAATCGCGAGGATCTCGCCGATGTGAAACCAGTAGTGGTAGGTGAGACGCCGGATCGCGGAGCCTTGGGTCTGTCCGCTGACCTGCCCGTTCAGCGGCAGGTCGACCAGGAGCTGATCCGTGGTCAGCTTGTCGAGGAACGGGTCGGCTGCGGCGGTGATCGTGCGCCATGCCGCGAGCATCTCGGCGAGCGACGGCGTGCTCATCGGGGCGCCGGACGCGAGCCGGTCCTGGATGTCCTGGCGCAACATGATCCCCTGCGGCCGGTGGAGCAGGTAGCGCTGCTCCTGCCATGAGAGATGGCCCACGATCCAGCCGATCGAGTTCATCGGACCGAAATGCCGCGCGGCGTCCTCTTCGGTCACGCCATCAAGGCCTCGCAGCCATTCGCTTCGTGTGAACCGCAGCTGGTCGATGAGCGGATGAGGCACTACCTAAACTTTACGCGTCCCTCACGGTCTGGCGGATTATCCGCATCACCGTCGTCGACGATGATCACGAACTTCCCTGCCCAGTGCGGTGTCGGATACACCCCGTCGTTGCGATCGATGGCCAGGAGCGAGCCGTCCGGCATCCGGATCGGGCTGGCGTAGGGGAAGCCAAGCCACCACTCGTCGCGGTTCCACTCGTCGAGGCTCAGCAGCTGTCCGGTTTGGAACCCCGCAGTCCGGTATTTGTCGGGCCGTCGGTTCTGCGTCGCCGGACTCAGGTCGCCGCGTTGGGGGTCCTCGACGATCACGCCGGAGATGCGATTGGCCGGGTCGTCGTAATACGTGCCGTAGACGCCCTGAAAGCCGATAAGCACCGGGCCGTGCTGGCCGGCGAGGCTGATCACCATCACCGGCTTCCCGCTACGGACGAGCCAGTAGACGGCCGCGCCGGTCGCGTCCTCACGCGTGTCGTACCGGTAGTAGTGGTAGTGGTTCCCCGGCTCCATACGCTGGAGGACGGTCGCGATGGCGACCGGATCCAGGCCAGGGTCCTTGCTCTTGTTGAACTGGCGCCCGAGGTCGAGGATCCCCTGCGCCGTGAGTGGATCCTTCCGCGCCGTGTAGTTCTGGATGATCCGGCAGCTCGCCGCGGCGCAGGCGAGCGGCTCGCCGCTCGGATCCTCGAACTCGGTGAACCACTTCACGTCGTTCAGCTTGTCCCCCATCGTCTTGAACTTCTGCTCGAAGGGGTACGTCCCGGCCGCCGTGGTGAGCTCGAGGCGGGCGACGTAATCGGTCGCGCCCTTGAGCAGACCGGCGCACCCGAACGTCCCCCGCAGTCCCGACGGGTCGACCGTCGCATCGCAGGCGAAGCCCGGGTCCGGCGTAAGAGTCACCTTCGCGGCGCTGACACGCGTGCCCGATTCCCAGGTCGCCCGGATGAAGCGCGCGGTCTGCGCGCAGCAGGTCTCCTGCGTGATCTTGGCGTCCGGGCCGCGCGCCGTCGGCGTCGCGGATGGCGCGCCGGTCGGCGCGGGCCCTCCTCCACGGAAGACGAAGCCGACCACGCCGACGGCAAAGACGGCGGCGACCGCGACTACCGTCATCTGAGCAACGCGCTCCGCTCGCGTGTACCGCATCGCGGGGATAATCCTCGCATCCCGATGGACGACGTTCGCCCGATCACGCCCGTGCGCCATCCGCTCGTCGAGAAACGTGTGAAGGTGCCAGCCTCCAAGAGCATCGCGAACCGCGAGATCGTGCTGTCGGCCCTGGGTCAGGGACGCTCTCGGCTCGCGCTTGGTCCGCTCGATCCGGGCGACGACGTCGATGCCATGGCCGACGCCGTCGTCGCCCTCGGCTACCGCGTCGACCGGAGTGGCGACGAGATCCTCATCCACGGCCTGAGCGCTAGCGGGCGCGCGGGAGCGACGATCGACGCCCGTGATGCCGGCACCGTGGCGCGCTTCGGCGTGGCGCTCGGCGCGCTGGGCACCGGCTTCGTCACGGTCACGGGATCCGAGGGGCTACGCCGCCGCCCGATCAAGCCGCTCCTCGACGCGCTCCGAGAGCTCGGCGCGAGCGTCAGGGGCGACGGGCTGCCGGTGCTGATCGTGGGCCCGCTACACGGTGGTGCGGTCGACATCGCGGGCAACGAATCGAGCCAGTTCGCCTCCGCGCTCCTCCTCGTGGCGCCTCGCCTTCGCGAAGGCCTGCGGCTGCGCATCGTCGGCGTCCTCGTGTCCGCGCCGTTCGTCGACCTGACGATCGCCGCCCTGCGGCAGCGCGGCGCGATCGTCGATCGGAACGGCGGCGAGATCACGGTGAAGGAGAGCAAGCTTCGCGCGCGCGATCTGCGCATCCCTGGCGACGTGACCGCGGCGACTTACCCCGCCGCCGCGGCCGCGGTCCTCGGCGGCTCGGTGACGATCGACAACGTCGACGCGCGCGTGCGCCCCGGCGCTCAGGGCGACGCGCGCTTCTTCGAGCTCCTCGGCGCGATGGGGTGCGGCATCTCGCACCGGTCGGGAGCCGTGAGCGTGCGCCGCGTAGGCGACCTGCACGGGCTTCGCGCGAACGTCCGCGACTGTTCGGACGTCTTCCCCACCCTGGCCGCGGTCGCGACGCAGGCCTCCGATCCGACGGAGCTCACCGGCATCGGCCACACCCGAAAGCAGGAGAGCGATCGCATCGTCGCGGTCGCGGACGGGATCAACGCGCTCGGCGGAGCGGCGCAGCCGTTCGCCGATGCGATCCGCATCGAGCCACGGCCGCTGCACGAGGGTCTGGTCGATTCATGCGGCGATCACCGGGTCGCGATGGCGTTCTCGATCCTCGGGCTGCAGGTTCCAGGCGTAGCGATCAAGGGCGCTAGCTCGGTCGGGAAGACGTTCCCCGGCTTCTACGACATGCTCGCGACGCTCGCGCGATGAAGTAGAGCCGCCGCCGTCCTAGCCGAGCTCATCCCGCACTGAGCGCGCCGTGCGCAGGAAGCTCTGAACGTACTCGCGATCGCCCCGATCGAGTCGGTCGCTAAGCTGCTCAAGCCCGTCGATCACGGATACGATCGCGGCGCGCGAGTCTTTGGCGCTCGCGAACAGCAGCTCGACCGCGAGATCGAGGGGCGTATCCGCAAGGCGTGTCGAGTCTCGGAACCCCGGACCTGCGGCGCTGACGAGCGGAGCCGCCTCGGCTCCGGCGACGGCAAGCGCCGCCGCGGTCGCGAGCGGAGCCGCGAGGAGGCGCGCCATCGCACGGTCGTGCACGGCCGCCGAGCACACCGTCACGGTGCCGCCGGCGTCCCGCGCGATCGTGCCCGCCACGGCCATGGCCGCGTCGTCCGAACGCTCCGTGGGAACGAGGAGGAACGGCCGACCCTGGAAGAGGTGCCTGTCCGCCGCGGAGAAGCCGGAGGACGTCGTCCCGGCCATCGGATGCCCCCCGACGATGCGCGCGTCCTTGGGCGCGCGGCCGGCGAACTCGGCCACCGCGCGCTTCAGCGATCCGGTGTCGAGAAGGACCGCGCCGTTCGAGCGCGTGGCGAGACGCTCGAGCGTCGGGACGATCGCCGGCATCGGGGTCGCGACGATGACCGCGTCCGCGGGCACCAGGTCGTCGAGCTTGGAGCCGATGCGGATCCCGTCGCTCGCCGCCGCTCGGCGAGCGGCTTCGTCGATGTCGTAGCCGGTCACGTCGTGCCGCTCGCGGAGCGCCAGCGCCAGCGAGCCGCCAATGAGCCCGAGACCAACGACGCCGATCCTCAACGTGCGGCGACCTGCTCCGTGCGTCCGACCGCGCGCGCCACGTGCGGCACCGCTGACATGAGCGCGCGGAAGTTGTCGAAGTTGAGCGACTGAAAGCCGTCGGAGAGCGCGTGGTCCGGGCTGGGATGCACCTCGATCAAAAGCCCATCCGCCCCGGCCGCGACCGCAGCGAGGGCGACCGGCGCGACGAGGTACCACTTCCCCGTTCCGTGCGAGGGGTCCGCGAGCACAGGCAGGTGGGTGAGACGCTTGAGCAGCGGGATCGCGTTCACGTCGAAGGTATTCCGCGTGTAGCGCTCGAACGTCCGGATGCCGCGCTCGCACAGGATGACGTTGCGATTACCGCGGGCGAGCACGTACTCGGCCGAGAGCAGCAGCTCCTCCACGGTGGCGGACATCCCACGTTTGAGGAGTACGGGCTTGGTCTGCTCGCCCACCGCGTCGAGGAGCGAGAAGTTCTGCATGTTGCGAGCCCCGATCTGAAGGCAGTCGGCGACGCGCGCCACGGCGTCGACGTCTTCGGGAGCGAGGACTTCGGTCACGATCGGCAGCCCGGTCACCGCCCGCGCCTCCGCGAGGATCTCGAGGCCTTCCTCGCCCATGCCGCGGAACGTGTATGGAGAGGTCCGCGGCTTGAACGCCCCGCCACGCAGCGCAGCTCCCCCCGCCGCGCGCACTCCGCGTGCCGTCTCGAGCGTCACCTCGCGCGACTCGACCGCGCAGGGCCCGGCCACCACCGCCAACGGATGGCCATGCCCGACCGGGACATCGCCGATGCGGACGACGGTGTCGCTTGCGATGACCTCGCGCGATGCGAGCTTGAACGGTCGGCTGACCGGAACGACTTCCGAGACGCCCGGCAGCGACTCGACTGCTTCGGCGGCCTCGCGTGAGGTCGTCCCGAACGTGCCGATCGCCGTCCGCTCCGCACCGGGCAGCGGGATAGGCGTGATGCCGAATTCCTTGATGCGCTCGACCACCGCCTCGATCTCTTCCTTCGTTGCGTCGCGCTTCATGACGACGAGCACTTAGGGCACCCCGAGCGGCGCGTCGCCCGGCAGGTCAACGGCCCACGCCGGACGCAACACCCGCGCGCCGTGTAGGAAAGCGTGTCGGATATCGGTCTGGGTCTTCGGCGTGTTCCAAGCGAAGAGCACGCGAATGCACTTCTCGAGCGCTCCCGGGACCGGGATCTCACGCCCGCAGATGAGCGGCACGTCCGTCCAGCCAAGACCCGCGCGAGCGGCGTCCGCGGGGAAGGATGCGTCGAGGTCATCGGTCACGGTGAACCAGACGTAGCCGACGTCCTCGGGCCGTACGCCGTTCAGCTTCACGATCGTCGTGAGGAGCTCGAGCGTGGCGCCGTAGATCGCGCTCGCTTCGTTCTTCATCACGGTCGTCGCCCCGCGAATGCCGCGGACGGGCATCAGGCCCTCCCCGCAGCAGCGAGGCCGGAGACGAATCGGCGGAGCGCGTCCGCCCGCCGCTCTGTCGGCGCGGCCGCGATTGTGTCCAGCGCCGCGCTCCCGACCACCACAGCGTCGGCGACCCCGCGCAGCGACGCGACGTGTTCCGCCGCGCTGATGCCGAAGCCGACAGCGACGGGAAGGTCGGTGTGACGCCTCACCCGCGCGACGAAATCGCCGACGTCCGATCCGAGGGCGCGGCGCGCACCGGTCACGCCGGTCAGCGACACGCAGTACACGAAGCCGCGCGCTGATGGGACGAGCCGCGCGAGCCGGGCATCGGGGGTCGTCGGCGCATAGAGGTCGATGCGCGCCAGGCCCTCCGGTCCGAGCGCGGCGTCGAACTCCGCCGACTCCTCCGCGGGCAGATCCGGGACGATGATTCCGGCGACGCCGGCGCGTGCGGCGTCGGCGGCGAAGTCCGCGAGACCACGCCGGTATTTCAAGAACGGATTCGCGTAGCCCATGAGGAGGACCGGGGCGTCTCGCTCGCGCACAAGCGTCTCCGCTTCACCGATGCAATCGGCGAGCGTCACGCCGTTCCGAAGCGCGATCTCACTCGCCCGCTGCACCGTCGCGCCATCGGCGAGTGGATCGCTGAACGGCACGCCAAGCTCGATCAGGTCGGCGCCTCCCTCGAGCGCGGCGCGCAGCAACGGAGCGGTGGCGGCGCGCTCGGGGTAGCCGACGGTGAGGTAGACGACGATCGCCAGGCGCCGCTCCTCGCGCGCGTGCGCGAAGGCGCGGGCGATCCGCTCCGTCCCGCTGCGGGTGGTCGATACGGTCACCGTAGGAGCCCCTCGTGCATCACGATCTCGAGATCCTTGTCACCCCGCCCGGAGAGGCAGACCAGGACGGCATGATCGGCCCCGTCGCGCGCGATAGCGGGCAGCTCGGCGATCGCGTGCGCCGGCTCGAGCGCGGGAATGATGCCCTCCGTCCGCGACAGCAGTGCGAAGGCATCCAGCGCTTCGCGGTCGGTGCGCGCGGCGTACCGGACCCGCCCCGACCTTGCCAACTCGGCATGCTCGGGACCCACGCCCGGATAGTCGAGGCCAGCGGACACCGAGTGCGTTTCGCGGATCTGGCCGTGCTCGTCCTGGAGCACGAGCGTTCGCGAGCCGTGCAGCACGCCGACGGCCCCGCCGACGATCGAAGCCGCGTGACGGCCGCTGGCGATGCCCTCACCTCCCGCCTCGACGCCGATCAGACGGACACCCTTGTCGGCGAGGAACGCGCTGAAGATACCGATGGCGTTAGAGCCCCCGCCGACGCACGCCACGACCGCGTCCGGCAGACGCCCGAGGGCCGCGACGCTCTGATCGCGGGCCTCGGTGCCGATGATCGACTGAAAGTCGCGGACCATCGCGGGATACGGATGGGGACCGATCGCGGAGCCAAGCAGGTAATACGTGGTGCGGACGTTCGTCACCCAGTCGCGGATCGCTTCGTTCACCGCGTCCTTCAGCGTGCGGCTCCCGGCCCCGACCTCGCGGACCTCGGCGCCCAGCAGCTTCATGCGGAAGACGTTCGCCTGCTGGCGTCGTGCGTCGACGGTGCCCATGTACACGATGCACTCGAGCCCGAGGAGAGCGCACGCGGCCGCGGTGGCGACGCCGTGCTGGCCCGCCCCGGTCTCGGCGACGATGCGCCGCTTGCCCATCCGCTTCGCCAGGAGCGCCTGCCCGACGGCGCTGTTGATCTTGTGCGCGCCGGTGTGCGCGAGGTCTTCGCGCTTGAGTAGCACGCGGGGGAGGCCGACCGCGCGCGCGAGCCGCGGCGCGTCCGTCAGCGGGGTCGGACGGCCGACCCAGTCGCGCAGGAGACGCGCGAGCTCGTCGGTGAATACGCGGTCGGCGCGCGCCTCGAGCCACGCGGCCTCGAGCTCGGCGACCGCCGGCATGAGCGTCTCGGGCAGGTACTGTCCGCCGAATTCGCCGTAGCGCCCGGGTCGCGTCTTGGTGATCATGCGTGCACTGTCCGCCGGATGGACGAAATGCCATGGATGAGCGGCGCGGGGTCTTCCGCGCGCATGAGCGCGGTGCCGACAAGGACCGCATCGACCCGCGCCGGAAGCATCCGCGCGTCATCGACCGAACTGATGCCCGACTCGGCGACGAGGACCTGGTCCGCATGGACGAATGTGTGCAGCTGCCGCACACGGCCGACATCGATCTCGGTAGGGCGCCGAAGGTTCCGCGCGTTCACGCCGATGACCTTGGCGCCACACGCAACTGCGCGACCAAAGGCTGCGAGCTCGTGGGCCTCGACGAACGCAGTCATTCCCAAGCGTTCCACAAGCGCGACCATCTCGCGAAGCGGATCGTGCTCGCGGAGTGTCCCTTCCGGGCCGCCGCGCCCATACGCGACATAGGTGCCCGCGCTGCCGGCGCCATCGAGCACCGGCCTCAGCTCACGCCCCGCGAACGCTTCCGCGATGAGAAGGACGGCGTCCGCGCCCGCAGCACGGGCTTCGTACACCTGATACGCATCGACGATCACGTCCTTTGCGAGAACGGGCACGTCGACCGCCGCACGCACAGCGGCGAGATCGGCGAGCGAGCCGCCCCAGTGTCGCGGCTCGGTCAGGACGGAGATCGCTCGAGCGCCCGCCGCCACGTATCGCCGCGCCTGGACCGCCGGGTCAACATCGGTCGCGAGCACCCCGAGCGCAGGCGAGCGGCGCTTCACCTCGGCGATCACCATGAGGTTCGCGCGACCGTTCCAGAGCGTCTGATGAAACCAGCCGATCCGCGTGTTCGGCGACGCGGCGGCGTTCGCGCGCATGTCCGCATCCCTACCGAGCTCTCGTGCGAGCTCTCGTGCCGCGGCGACATCCATGCGCCGCTCCCGGATGACTTGTTCCAGGAAATCCGTCACGCTTGCGCCGCCTCAGCCAGCCCGAGGCGCTGGCTCGTCGTGATGAAGCGCTCGAGCACCTCCGTCGCGCGGCCGCGATCGATCGCGTCGGCCGCGAGCTTCATCCCCTGCCGCACGTCATTCGCCAGGCCCGCGACGTAACACGCTGCGCCCGCGTTCAGGAGGATCGCGCTCCGCGTCCCGTCGCTCGCGCCGCCGAGGACACGACGGGCCATCGCCGCGTTCCTGGCGGGATCTCCTCCGACGATCTCCTCCCGTCGCGCCGCCGCGACCCCGAGCTCCTTCGGATCGATCCGCCCCTCGCGCACGCTCCCGCCGCGGACCTCCCACGTGCGCGTCGGTCCGCTCGGGCTGATCTCATCGAGCCCATCCTCGCCGTGCACGACCAGGGCGTGCTCGGTGCCGAGCTCGGAAAGCACGCGCGCGATCTTCTCGCCGAGGGCCGGGGATGGCACGCCGAGCAGCATGCGCCTCACGCCGGCCGGGTTCGCGAGCGGCCCGAGCACGTTGAACACGGTACGGATCCCGATCTCACGTCGGACCGGCGCGGCGTGGCGCATCGCCGGGTGGTATCGCGGCGCGAACATGAAGCCGACGCAGGCCTCCTCGACACAGCGCGCAACGCCGTCCGGCCCGAGATCGATCTTCACGCCGAGCGCCTCGAGGACGTCGGCGCTTCCGCACGCGCTCGACGCGGCGCGGTTTCCGTGCTTCGCCACCCGACCGCCGGCCGCGGCCACCACGAGCGAGCTCACGGTCGAGATGTTGAAGCTGTTCGAGCGATCTCCGCCAGTGCCGACGATGTCCATCGCGTCGCCGGTCACGGTCACCCGAACCGCGACCTCGCGCAGCGCCGTCGCGAAGCCGGCGATCTCGTCGACGCTCTCGCCACGGACGTGCAACGCCGCGAGGAGCGCGCCGAGCTGAGCGGGCGTGGCCTCCCCGGCCATGACCGAGGCCATTGCCGCACGAGCCTCGTCGCGCGCCAGCGTCCGGCCGGCGGCGACTACGCCCAGCGCCTCACGCGCGTCCACAGAAGTTCTCCAACATGCGCATTCCGTCCGCGGTCATCACCGACTCCGGGTGGAACTGCACGGCCTCGAGCGGAAGTGTGCGATGGCGAAGCGCCATCACGACGCCATCGTCGCTTCGCGCGGTGACCACGAGCTCCGGGGGAAGGCTCTTCTCGTCGACCATCAGCGAGTGGTAGCGCGTCGCCTCGGTCGGATCGGGCACTCCTGTGAAGATGCCGCTGCCGTCATGCCGAACGAGCGACGTCTTGCCATGGCGCGGCTCCGGTGCGCGCACCACGCTCGCTCCGAACGCGATCGCCGCGCACTGCAAGCCGAGGCATACGCCGAGCGTCTTTATGCCACGCTCGGGCGCCTCTCGCACCAGCGCCGGCGATCGGCCGGCGACCTCCGGTCGCCCCGGGCCCGGCGAGATCACGAGCCGGTCGGGCTTTTGGTCCAGGGCGGTCGCGAGCGCGGGATCGTCCGCGCGTACCACGGAAACCTCGGCGCCGAGCGACCCGAAGGCCTGCGCCAGGTTGTAGGTGAACGAGTCGTAGTTATCGATCAGCAGCACCTTCGTCATGGCCGCGCCTCCCCTCCGTCGACGAGCTCGATCGCGCGAAGCAGCGCGCGGGCCTTGGCGCGCGTTTCGAGCTCCTCGGCGGCGGGGTCCGAGTCGGCGACGATGCCTGCGCCGGCCTGGATACGGCAGACGCCGTCCCCGATCACCGCCGTACGGATCGCGATGCAGGTGTCGAGACGGCCGTCGAACCCGATGTAGCCCACGGCGCCGGCGTATGGACCGCGCCGGTCAGGCTCGAGCTCGGCGATGCGCTCCATGGCCCGGATCTTCGGCGCGCCGGAGACCGTCCCAGCCGGGAAGCACGCGCGGAACGCATCGAGCGCGTCGAGGCCGGGGGCGAGCTCGCCGTCGACGACGGACGTGAGATGCATCACGTGAGAGAAGCGGTCGACGCGCATGAGTTCGCGCACGCGGACCGTGCCCGCACGCGAGACTCGGCCGATGTCGTTGCGCGCGAGATCGACGAGCATCACGTGCTCGGCGCGCTCCTTCTCCGAAGACCGGAGCTCCTGCTCGTTCGCGCCATCCTCCCGCTCGTCGCGGCCCCGCGGGCGCGTCCCGGCGATCGGATGCATCACCACGCGGCCCGCTTCCACGCGCACGAACGGCTCCGGAGACGCACCGACCATCGTGGCCCCGCCGGCGCCGATCAGGAACATGTAGGGCGATGGATTGATGTGCCGCAGTGCGCGGTAGAGCGCGAGCGGCTCCGGCGCCGGTCTGACGTCAAAGCGCTGCGAAACCACGATCTGGATGCAGTCCCCCTCCGCTATGAGCTCGCGGGCGCGGGCGACGCGGGTGCGAAACTCGTCGGGCGTTCCGTTCGCGGTGATGCTGCGCACGGTGCGTTCGGTGATCTCTGGCAGCACGAGCGGAGCGTCGAGCGCGGAGAACACCCGCGCGATGCGGTCCTGCGCGGACTCGCGCTCGCCCGCGACGTCGTGTGCCAGCACGGCGAGCGAGTGCCGGACGTGATCGAAGCACACGACGGTGTCGTAGATCGCGAAGGCCGCTTCCGGCAGGCGCAAGACATCGCGAGCTGCCGCTGGAAGGCGCTCGAAGCGCCGCGCGGCCTCGTAGCCGACATAGCCCACAGCGCCGCCGGAGAAACGCGGGAGGTCATGGCCATCGTCGCGCCGGTAGCGACCGAGCTCGTCGCGGAGAAGGTCGAGCGGATCGGCGTAGTCGATGGTCCGAGCGCCGCCATCTTCGACGATCGTCGCCGTGCCGTCACGGAAGACGAGCGTCGCCCGCGGCAGGACGCCGATGAAGGAATAGCGGCCCATGCGCTCGCCGCCCTCGACGCTCTCGAGCAGGAACGCGCCGCCAAGCGCTCGCAGCTTCGCGAACGCGGAGACCGGTGTCTCGAGATCGGCCAGCCGCTCGCGCACCACCGGCACCAGCGTTCGCGTATTCGTCTTTGTCGTCAGCACCGCCGCCATGTGTCGCCTCCTTCGTCGGCGCTCCGCTTCGCGTCCGGGGGCCCCTGCCCCCTGGGCCCCTACCGCCGCGCCGGCAAGAAAACAAAAACCCTCGCCCGATCACGGGACGAGGGCTCGTGGTGCCACCCGATCTCGGCCCGCCATCGCTGGCGGACCCTCAGCCTCCGCTATCACGGAGCGCCCTTCTAACGGTGGGCTTCCGGGCGTCGCTAGTGCGGACCTTCGCTTCGCGACACCGTCTCGCGGGACCCATTCGCGCCGCTTTCGCCGTCCCGGGCTCACACCTCACCCCGGTTCTCTTGCCGGCATCCACGGCCTAATCGCTCCCGCTCGAGCGACGTTCCCCGAAATCCTAGCACCCGTTCTATTGCAGGGGCTTGCCCCTGCGACCCCTCACGTGCGCCGGCGGGCGACGCGGTTTCGCGACCCTACGACCTCTCACGTGTGCCGGCGGCGCGACGCGCTACGCAACCCCTCGCCGCTAGATTGAGAGAGTGAGACGCCTTCGCCCGGCCGGCCGCCCCCTCGGGCGGATGGCCGTGCGCTCGACCTTGCGGACCCATTCGGCCGTGGATATCCGCGAGGTTCTACGTGGCCTGCCCACGGCGACCGGCTATCGGGTTACGGTCAAGCCGCTCCGCTACCGGACGGCGCCGCACCTTCAGGCTTTCACGTTTTGGGACGAGCCCGAGATGGTGTTGCAGGTGCCGGAGCCCTTCCGGCCATTCCGCGAGCTCGTTGACCTCGGGGCTGACGGTACCCCGATCGTGCTGTTTCGCACGAGGCGCGACGTCATCCGTTTCCTTTACCTCCACGAGTTCTGCCACTGGTGGCTCTACCTGACCCACGGCTGGGGATCGAGCGCCGAGATCGCGTGTGACCGGTACGCGTTCGCCAACTACCGCCGCCTTGGACCGGTGCGCCCGCCCGCGCAGCGCGGACGAGGTGAGCGCGCGGCCTAGCCGCGCCGGTCGCCCGTCCCGGCGCGCAGTCCTTCGAGCGTCACCACGTGAACATGGAGCGACGCGCTCGGCGCGAGCAGGTTGTGTCGCCGCACGAGCGCCTCCAGTTCCCCGACCGCAACGGTCTGTTGGTTCCGCACGCGCTCGTCGGCAGCGTGCGTCGCCGCGACCTCGCGCAAGATCCGCTCGGCCGGCACGCGATCGAGCAACGCAGCACGACGTTCGAGCCAGGCCTGATGCGCGCGAACGCGCGCCGCGAGCCGCGAGCGGAGCTCCTCGATCTCCTGTCGAAGCACGACCCATTCCGGCCGCGCGCGGGAGGTTCGGACGAGATGCCGCGCGGCCCACGCGTCGCCCGCACCGTTGTCGGGATCGACGGGCAGTGGAGCACCTTCGCCCGGCAGGCCGCTCAGCTCGCCCGAATCGCGCATCTCCCTGACGCGCTGCTCGATCGCGGGTAGCGTCACACGAGACGCTCGACGACGGCGCCGCCGGGCGCGACCGCGACCGCCATCGGCACGAGCGCGACGCCGTATTTGCGCGCGAGCTCGGGACGGCGGGACACGTCCACGGTCACGACAGTGCGTCCCGCCGCGCGCAGCTCGTCCTCGAGCGTTCGGCAGTCGGTGCACAGCGGGTGCGTGAATTCAACGACGACCTCGCCCGCGGGGGTCGGTGCGCCGAGCTCGACCAGATCGATGCTGTCGATCCGCCTGGCGCGAACCCCGCGAAGTCGCGCCGCGAAGCGATAGATCTCGCAGCCGACGCAGAGCCCCGTCGTCGCCGCCAGCAGGGCGAGGGCGGCGACGATCAGCCCAAGGGCCTGGCCGATGATGGTGATGCCCGCGAGGTAGGCGACGCTGGCGACGCCGAGGAAGACCGCGCCGACGATATTCGCGAAGCGGGGCGGGCGGCTGTCCTCGATCGGGCCTTCGCCGATCCGCGGTTGAATGATTTCGAAGTACAAGAGGCAGGGCACGCAGTAGCGGCGTCCGAAGAGCAGACCGATCGCGAGCTGTCCGGCGAGCACGCCGAGGATCGGCCACCACCCGGTGAGGACCGCGAGAAGCGAGAGACTCCCGACGATGGCCTGGTTCGTTCGCGGGGCGCGTGCGTCGATGACATCGGTGTCGCGATAGGGATCGGCCTTGCGGATCATCGAAGAACCTCCTCGAAGGCGTGGTCTGAAGTGCGGGACGCGCGCTCCACGAGCCACCGGGCGAAACGAGCGTGGGGATCGAAGCCGACGAGCGACGGCGCGTCGGTGACGAAGTTCGACAGCGCGTTGATGTCGTAGACGTACGGAAGCCCGTCGCGGGCCGCCACGAGGTACTCCACTCCGCCGACGTCGAGCTTCCCCGCACGCGCGATACGCAGGACCGCGTCGACCATCTCGCCAGGCGGATCGAATGCCTCGATCCGGAGCGGCTTCTTCATGGGCGCGTCGAGCGGATTGTTGTCGAACTCCGCCAGCGGATCGGGTACCTGGCAGATGTCCGCCGGGCAGAGATTGAAATCCTGATCGCGGTCGTTCGTAATGCTGATCGCGTAGAGGAACTCGCCGTCGAGGAACTCGATGCGAACGATCGCACCATCCTGAGGCTCGAGATACTCCTGGACGATCCCGCTGCCATCGGGTCCGAGCTCGAAGGAAACCGCCGCGGCGAGCTCCGCCGGCTCGTCGAACCGGCGCATCAAGGCGCCGGACCCCCCGATGTTCGGCTTCACGATCACCGGGAAGCGGAGCCCTGCGGCAGCCTCGCTGACTCGCGCCTGGCTCGTCACGACTCGCGCTCGCGGCCCGCGGATCCCCAGCGAGTGAAGGAGAAGGAGCTGCTGCGCTTTCGAGGTCTCGAGTCGGAACGCGGGGCTGCCGTTCACGACCGGGACGCCACGCTCCTCCAGGAAGGGCAAGAACGACCGCGCGAAGGGGATCGCCGCTGCGTGGTCTCGCAGGTAGCTCGACGGCGAGACCTTGTTCACCGCCAGCGACCACCGCGGCCCGGGTCCGGCTGGGTCGAACGTGGCGTCCACGGCGAAGAGCCGTTCGTACGGCGCCTCGACCGCGTCGAGCGCGCCGAAGAGGGGCTCCAGCCAGGCTTCGTTCTCATAGATCACGCCGATCGGTCTCACGCCGCCCTCCGATTTCCGAGTCTACCGCTCGGAAATATGGAACGACACCGTTTGAGGCGCCATTCCCGACGGATGTGTGCAGAGCGCCCTCGCTAACCTGCGGGCCGTGTCCGGTCCGCTTGACTTCGGTCCGTTGCTTGTCCTGGAACCCGAGGAGCGGGCACGCCTCGCGGCGGCGAGCACGAGCGTGCGGTTCTCCGCCGGAGCAACGATCGTCAGGGAGGGCGAAAGCGCCGACGCGGCCTATGCGCTCACCAGTGGTCGCGTACGCGTCGCCGCCGGTCCGAATGGGCGCACGCTGCGAACGCTCGCCGCGCCCGTGCTTGTCGGGGAGATGGCCATCCTCTCGGGGCAGCCGCGGAACGCCTCCGTAACCGCGATCGTCTCGTGCCGCGCCCTGCGGATCCCCGCCGTCGCGCTTCGCGCGGCGATCAGCGCTTCGGCCGCCTTCGCGTCGACCCTCGATGCCTTTGCCCTCGTGCGTCACGGCACGCACTTTCTGGGACGCTCAAGCCCCTTCGCCGACCTACCGTCGGGCGCGATCGACGAGCTCGCGGCCAAGCTCGAGCCGGTGCGGTTCGCCGAAGGGGACGAGCTGTTGCGCGAGAGCGAGGAGGGCGACGACACCTACCTGATCCGCACTGGCGAAGTCGAGATCGTGCGCGGCGGATCCGGCGGGCGTGTGCTGAATACGCTTGGGAGCGGCGCGTTCGTGGGCGACGTCGGCGCACTTACCGGCGCGATCAGGACCGCAACGGTCCGAGCGAAGACGCCGGTGGAGGCTTTCCGTCTCTTGGGTTCCGACGTGCGTCCGGTCGTGGCGAAGCACCGCCACTTGGTCCACCGCCTCGAAGCCGCGATGCAGGGGCGGCACGCGCCGCGGCGGTCCGGCACACCGACCATCGCGCCGGCACCGGACGACCCGACCGCGACCATCCTCGGCGACAGCGCCACGGGGGCCTACTTGAGACTGACGCGCGAGGCGCTCGCGATCTACCGGGACCTCGACGGCGAGCGCACGCTTCGTGATCTGGCGTTCCGCCACTTCGAACGCACTGGAGCTCTCGATCCGCAGGCTGTGTTCGCGACCGTCGCGACCCTGCAGTCAGCCGGTCTGGCCAGCGCGCCGCGCATCGTGGCGGAGGACGCGAACAGCCGATTCGCGCGCGTGACCGATCTGGTTATCGCGCCGCGCCTGGAGATGCACGACGCCGACCGCCTCGCGACGCACCTTTTCCGCTTCCTCGGGTTTGCGTTCACCCCTGGCGGCGTCGCGGCTGCGGTCGGGTTCGGGATCGTCGGGCTCGGTGCGCTTGCTTCCGTGTTCCGGGAGGCCTCGCCCAACGACTTCGGCCTCGGCGGGATCCTCGTCGCCTTTGCTGGCCTGCTCGTCGCGGGAATCGGGCACGAGGCGGCGCATGCGCTCGCCACGAAGGCCGGGGGCCGGCGGGTTGGACGCGCCGGACTGGGGCTGCTCTGGTTCACGCCAGTGATCTACGTCGATACCTCGGACGCGTGGCTCATCGACCGGCGCCGTCGAGCGCTCGTAAACGCCGCAGGTCCGCTCTTCAACTTCGGTCTCGCGGGCCTGCTCGGACTCGTCGCGGCGTGGACCGACGGCCCTCTGCAGCTCATCGCTATCTGGTTGGCCGTCGCGAACCTCGCGAGCGTCGTGTTCAACTTCTCGCCGCTCCTCGAGTTCGACGGCTACTACGTCCTCGAAGACCTCGCGAACGTCAACGCACTCCGCCACAAGGCGCTCCGGTTCGTGTTCACAGATCTGCTGGAGCACCCGCGGCGTCCGCGCAGCCGCCTCGAGGCGGGCTTTGTCGCCTACGCCGCGGCGGCGCTGGCCTACGTGATCGGCGTGACCGCGCTGGTCCTGGTGGGCGTCCCCAGCCTGGTGGACGGCGTGCTCGCGGACCGGGTCGACGCCTCACTTCGGGATCTGCTGGGGATCCTCGTGGCTCTCGCGCTCGCGGCCTTCAACCTTGGACCCTTCGTCAGCGAGATCCTCGCGGCCCGCGCCGATGGAGCACCCTAGCGGCGGCCTGTTTTCGGGGGCGTCCGGACGTTCGGGGTTGACGTCTTCGCGCTGAACACGGCCGAAAGGTCGGTCTTGGACATGCGTTGTTCCAGCCGCTCCGCCTGTGCTGTCCCGGCCGTGAAGCGCGAGCGCTCGTCGTCGGTGAGGTCGTAGCCCGCCAGCGCGGACGTCGGGTCCGCGGCGAGCTTCGCGCGAAACGCGGCGTCGTTCATGGCACGGTCGAGGACCGCGTTCAGCGCCTCGATGCTCATCCTGCTTCCTTCCCCAGCCCTCCGAGCGGAGCCGTCGCGCGAGCAGTGTATCGCGGGCCCTTCGAGGAAAGCACGCTCTGAACGACGGCGATCTCGCGTACGTCGACCGAAAGACTCGGGACCTCGAGCGTATCGATCGTTGCGGCGACGGTCCGGGCCTCGTCGGCGGTGGCCTCGTCGCGGACGCGCGCCAGTGTCATGTGTGGCGAAAGCGGACCACCCTCGAAGTCAAGTGCGTTCTCTCGCAGCGCCCGGTAAACCCCCTCGCCGAGGCGTTGAACGCATGGGAGACCATCGGCGAACCCAAGCCAGAGCACCCGAGGCCGCCCGCGCTCCGGAAAGCGACCCGTTCGATCGAAGACGAGCGTGAACCGGCGGACGGCGCGGGCCGCGTCCTCCGCGGCGGCCGCGACGTCGGGAAGGCGCGACTCGGGGGTCTCACCAAGAAAGGCAAGTGTCACGTGCAGGTTTTCGGGCTGCACGCGCCGCAGGCCCGGCAAAGCTGGAGGAAGGAGCGCAGACGCGCGGTGCGCAACGTCCGGCGGGAGAGGGATCGCTATGAAGAGCCGCACGCCGGGACGCTAGAGCGAGTTAGAGAAACCGGCGGCTTGGACCTGGTCGCCGACGAGCATCGCCAGGAAGGCGACCGCAAGAAGCGCCGTGAATGCCCACAGCGCGACGAGCCGCGCCGTTTCGCTGCGGAGCGTCCGGTGCATCGTCACAACAATGAGGTCGGCCATCGCCGATCAGTACAAGCAAACGGCGTGCCGGTCGTTATGGAGCGAGCGCCGAATTGCTAGGCAGGCGTCGGGGCGGGTGCCGGGCCTTTGCCCTTCTCGCCCTTCTCCCGGCGTCGCTCCTCGCCGGCCGGAGCGCCCGGAGGCGTCGCGTCCGGGCCGGGCGTCGAGGCGGCCACCGGCAGACCCTCCTCGGGGGCTTCGAACAGCTTGTTGAACTCGTCCGCCTCCAGGGTCTCCTGCTCGATGAGCTTGCTGACGATCAGGTCGAGCTTCTCGCGATTGGTGGTGAGCACCTCGTAGGCCCGCTGGCGGGCGCGGTCGACGATGTCGTGGACCTCGGAGTCGATGATCTTGGCGACTTCCTCGGAGTAGTTCCGCTCTTCCTGGATCTGTCGGCCCAGGAAGATGAGCTCGTCGGTCTTCCCGTACTGGAGCGGGCCAAGCTTTTCACTCATGCCAAATTTGGTGACCATCTGCCGCGCCATCTCGGTGGCCTTCTCGATGTCGTTCGAAGCCCCGGTCGTGGCGTCCCCGCCGAGGTGGAGCTGTTCGGCGACCCAACCGCCGAGCGCGGCGGCGATGTCGTCCTCGAACTCGGTGCGGGTCCGGAAGTAGCGGTCCTCCTGCGGAAGCGACCAGGTGACGCCCATGGCCATGCCGCGGGCGACGATCGAGATCTTGTGCACCGGGTTGGTGTGCTTGAGGAGCTTGAAGCAGAGCGCGTGGCCGGCCTCGTGGTAGGCGACGATCCACTTCTCTTTCTCGGTGATCACGCGCGAGCGGCGCTCCGGGCCGAGGGCGACCTTCTCGAGCGCCTCCTCGAAGTCGATCTGTCCGATCTGCTTCTTGTTCCGGCGCGCGGCGAGGATCGCGGCCTCGTTCACGACGTTGGCGAGGTCCGCGCCCGAGAAGCCCGGCGATATCTGCCCGATACGGAGCAGGTCGACATTCTTGTCGAGCGGCTTGCCCCGGACGTGCACGTCGAGGATCGCCTTCCGGCCCTTGATGTCGGGGCGGTCGAGCACGACCTGACGGTCGAACCGGCCGGGCCGGAGAAGCGCCGGGTCGAGGACGTCCGGGCGGTTCGTGGCGGCGACGACGATGACGTTGGTGCCGGTGTCGAAGCCGTCCATCTCGACGAGGATCTGGTTCAAGGTCTGCTCGCGCTCGTCGTGCGAGCCGCCGAGGCCGGCGCCGCGCTGGCGCCCGACCGCGTCGATCTCGTCGATGAACACGATGCATGGCGCATTGCGCTTGGCCTGGTCGAAGAGGTCGCGCACGCGGGAGGCGCCGACGCCAACGAACATCTCAACGAACTCGGAGCCCGAGATCGAGAAGAACGGGACGCCCGCCTCGCCGGCGACGGCACGCGCGAGCATCGTCTTGCCCGTGCCGGGCGGCCCGACAAGCAGCACGCCGCGCGGGATCCTGGCGCCGAGCGAGCTGAACTTCTCCGGGTACTTCAGAAACTCGACGACCTCGGTGAGCTCCTGCTTGGCCTCCTCGACGCCGGCGACGTCGTCGAAGGTCACCGTCGGTTTGTTGCCGATGAACATCCGCGCGCGACTCTTTCCGAACGACAGCGCCTGGTTATTCGTGCCCTGCGCCTGCCGCATCATGTAGAAGAAGAAGCCGCCGATCAGCAAGACGGGCAAGAGGCTCAGAACGATCGAGCCGACGATGGAGAGTGAGTTGTTGTCGGGCTGGTACTTGAGCTCGACGGCCTGCGACGGATTCGCGTTGTTATAGTCGGTGATCGCCTTCGAGAGCAGCTGGTCTTGCTCTTGGAGCTGCGCCTGCTCCTTCTGACTCCCGTTGCGATAGTCGAGCGTCGCCTTGTTGGCGACCACGGTGACCGACTTGATCTTCCCGGCCTGAATGTCCTGGATCGCCGCGGTGATCGAAACCTCGGGAACCGATGGCGTCTGCGACCGGTACGCGTACAGCAACGCCAGCCCCATTACGACCAGGAGCAGCGTCAGGATGCCGTTTTTGAAGATCCGGTTGTCGAGGTTCAGCTACTAGGTCCTCTCCGCGACCGCTTGGCGGTCGGCTCTCGCTTCGATGCTACCTGTCTAACGCGAGCGGTCCAAAGGACGTTCCCAAAGTGCGCCGGAGCCGCTACCGCAAGCGGTGTTCCGTCGCTGTCAGGCGGGGCCTTGGTGAGGCCAGGAACCCACCAAACGCCCTCCGTGGTGCTGATGACGGGCCAGCGCGAGCGCAACGCGAGCGGCACTTTGGCGTCAGTGAACACGTCCTGAAGCTTGCGTCCGCCTCGCCCGAGAAGCCGGTCCCCGGGACGGCGTCCGCGTACTTCAAGAGTTCTTACCAGGTTCACAGGAACGCGCGCCTCTGCCTTCCCATCGCCCGTCTGCGGGACGCCGAGGGCGAGGCGCCAACCGTTCCAGGTGATCTCCCGCCCCGGCTCGAGTCGCCGCACGTCATCCTGCGGCGCCTCCGAGCGGGCGGTGACGATGCGGAGCATTCCGTATTCACGTACCGCGCGACCGCCCGGAAGATCGATCGATCTTGTGCCATCCGTGGTCGCCGTAAGCTGCTCGAGCGCGCGTCGATGCCTGGCGGTGAGCGTTCGAGCCGTCGCGAGCGTCCACGCGAGCGCGAGTACCTGACCGCGGAGCTCGTCGTCAGCGAGCGCATCGATCGCGATCGCGTCGCCGCGTGTCGCGCTCGCGAGCGCGCGGGCGACCGCCTGCTCCTCCTCGCCTTCGACCCCCGCAGCGGCCTCGGCGAGCCGTGCGATCGCCTCGGTCGCGCGCGGATTGATCTTCGTGAGCTCCGGGACGACCTTGAGGCGCACGCGGTTGCGCGCGTACCTGAGCGAGCGGTTCGTCGGATCCACGCGCGGTCGGATCCGGGCCGCGCGGCACACGGCGGCGGTGTCCTTGCGCCCGATGGCCAGGATCGGGCGCGCGATGCCGCCGCGTAGCGGGCGCATGCCGGCGAGGCCTGCGAGACCGCTCCCCCGGGCAAGATGAAGGAGGACGGTCTCGGCCTGATCGTCGCGGGTGTGACCGGTGGCGATCGCGGTCGCGCCGATCTCTTGCGCGGCGCGGCGGAGGAACTCGTAGCGCGCACGACGCGCGTCGTCCTCGCTCCTTGTGGGTTTGTCCGCGCGCCCGACCCTGATCGGTGCACCCACACGGTTCGCGAGCTTAGCGACGAAGTCCGCATCGGCGGCGGACGCCTTCGGACGGGTGCGGTGATCGAAGTGCGCCACGTGGAGCGAGAGGCCGAATTCGTCGGCGAGGTCGGCGAGAAGCAAGAGCAGCGCGGTTGAATCGGCACCGCCGGAGACCGCGAGGACGAGCGGTCCGGGCTTCAGGATCTCGTGCGCACGGATGTAGTCGCGGACGGTCGCACGGACCCGGGATGGGATCACTGGTGGCTGGGGTGGGGATCGGACCCACGAACCTGCCGGTTATGAGTCGGCTGCTCTACCACTGAGCTACCCAGCCGTGAATGGGACCTAGTGTATCGACGCGAGTTGAAGAAGATGTTCGATCTGCGTGCGATCTGCGCGACCTGCGGGCACACCTATGAGCGGCACGACCGCGACGCCATGCGGTCGCGACAGCGGGATGATCCGGGGATCGAGCGACCCTGCTATCGCGAGGTCGGGGGCGCCGCTTGTCGCTGCGGTGGCTTTCGCGGCTGGGGCGAGCTCGCCATGCCCGCCAGCGGTGATCGGCAGATGCGGCCCGCCGCGAATCGGCTCGTCACGAACGCGGTGCTCACGCTTCTGCTCGTGGTGCTGGGTCTGGCCCTCCTCTACGCGTACCGTTCGCAGACGCCCACCGTTCCTCAGGTCTCTCTCACCCAGGCGATCCAGGACGTACAGGCCGGGAAGATCCGGTCGGTCACGGTCGTCGGCAACAAGGCAACGCTGGAGTTCCGCAACGGGACGCAAAGAGAGCAGACGACGCTTCCCGAGCAGGATCAGCTTTTCGCGAAAGCCATCGTCGACTACAACGCGGCGCATCCCGACAGCGCGGTCGATCTCGTCTATCAGTCCGCCGAAAACAGCTTCTCGATCATCGGGTCGATCGTTCTCAGCATGCTCCCGTGCTGCTCATCGGGGGCTTCTTCTACTACATGATGAGAACCCGCGAGAAGTCGTAGTCCGCGCCTCCGCGGCGCTCTTCCGCGGCGAGTCGCGCTCGGTATTCGGTCTCCGGCGCCGTCCGCTTGCGGGTATTGCAGCGCCGGCACGCCGGAATGATGTTCGAGATCCAATTCGACCCTCCGCGTGAAAGCGGCACGCGATGGTCAGGTTCAAGCTTCCCAACAGCGCCGCAGTAGCCGCAGCGATGCCCGTACCGTTCGAGGAGCGCCAACCACTCGGCGAGCGAGTAATGACCTTCAGCAGCGAGCTCGCGGGCGCGGCGCAGCGTCCGAACCACACGAACGATCTCCGGGTTCCGCCGCCGATAAGCGAGAACTGCTGCTTTGACTCGATCGCGATTCCGGGCGTAGTAGTCGCGCTTGTCTGACCGGTCATCCTCGCGATGGCGTGACCGCCAGCGCCGCATAGCATCGCGCGCCTTCTCTTTGTTTCGGGTGATCCACGCGCGCCCATACGCCCGACGGCGTTCGATATCGAGATGCGGCATCGAGCCACATGTACCAGACGAGCGGGCTCGTGACAATGGGACCGCCCGAATGAAAACGGCGCCGAGGAGCGCGCCTCTGTTGCGGGAGTTGGATTCGAACCAACGACCTACGGGTTATGAGCCCGTCGAGCTACCGCTGCTCCATCCCGCACGACAATTCTACCGCGAACGCGCCGCGACCCCTAGTGATCACGCCAGATCAGCGCGTTCCGAAAAAGAACGTAACCCACCGCGCGATCCGAGAAACGCTCGACGAGACCGCCTGCGCCGACAGGCCGCTCGTCTGTCCGCTCCGCTCGACCGCGATCAGTGACTCGTTCGGGCCGATGTACCCGTAATCGCGAGCCTTCTCGCGTACGTAGTCGGGCGTCTGCTGCTCGGCGATGTGCGCGGTCCGGGCGGCCCGCTCAGCCTGCGCCGCCGCGATGTCCGCGTGATAGCCGGCGATCTCGCGCGCGATCGCGTTCGCTTGCACGGTGATGCTCACGAACGCGGCGGCGAGCACCAGTCCCGCAAGCGATAAGGCAAGCGCGGCGAGCGATCGAACCGCTCGCGGGCCGCGTCGCCCGCGCCGATGAACGGCGCGCCCTCTCACACGCGAATCATGCGGTACGCACGAGCTCCGGGGGAAGAGCTCCGCCCGAATTCCCCGCGGCGCGGTACGCGCACCAGCCGAGGACACCAAGCCACGCGACAGCCGCGCCCGTGTCGGTCAGCTTCCGGCTGAACGCCGCGACCACGACCGGCCGCTCGCCGCGGACGATCGCGGCGTCGTTGCGGGACTCGTCCAGCGTCCCCGTCTTGTGCGCCAGCTTCGCGCCGTACGGCAGGTAGCGCCGCAGCATCGTGCGGTCCTGGCACTCGCCCAGGATGGCGAGCACCGCGTCGCTCGTGGCGCGGTCGCCGCAGTCGCCGCGCAGCAGCCGCAGCAGCAGCGAGGCGGTCTCGCGCGCGGTCATGAGGTTCTCCTTACCGCACCTGGCAGCATCGAAGTCGTACATCTTCCGGGCGAATCGGCTTTCTGAGCAACCCCACTCACGCATGCGCTCGTTGACTCGATCCAATCCGAAGCGGTCGACGAGCAGATTCGTCGCGGTGTTGTCCGAGACGATGATCGACAGCATCGCGAGGTCGCGCAGCGACAGCGTCTCCACGTCGCGCATGTGCCGGAGCACTCCGCTGCCGTCGACCCGCTCCCCCACCCGCACGCGCTCCTCGAGATCGATCTCGCCGCGGGCGGCGTCCGCGTACAGCGCCATCACCAGAGGCAGCTTGATCACCGACGCCGAGGGAAAGAGCTCGTCCGCCTGCTCCGCGAGGAGCTCTCTTCCACGATCGTCGCAGGCGAACGCAGCGGCCTCGCCGGGGAACGACAGAAGCCCGGACCGCGCGGGTCCGAAATGGTCCATGTTCGCGAGCCTAATTCACGGCGCGGCCGCGGACGACCGGTACGCTCGTTCCATGAATCCGCGCTACCCCGCCGCTCTGGCGCTGCTCGCGATGGTGATCGCGGCGTGTGTCCCGCAGCCCTCCGAGGAGACGCCCGCGCCGACCGCGCGGCCGACGTCGGCCCGGCCGAGGTTCGAGCTCGCCACCTACATGTATGCCCTTCAGACCAAGGGGAAGATCAGGATCGGGGTGCTCGACAAGGCCATCCCCTTCGCGGTGCACGACTCCAGCGGCCTGCGCACCGGGTTCGAGGTCGATCTCGGCCGCGCGCTCGCGAAAGCCATCTTCGGCCCGCAGCGGGACCCCGACTCGGTGATCGAATGGATCTCCGTGGATGGCACCACGGCGGTCTCGGCCCTCACGAGCGCGCAAGCCGACCTGATCCTCGCGCGGCTCGCGGCGCCGGAAAGCGGCAGCGGACTCGATTCGCCGGTAGATCTCACCGATCCATATTTCGTGACCGGCGAGCGCATCCTGATCAAGTCCTCGAACGACGAGATCAAGGACCTGCCCGACCTCGACACCAAGACGGTGTGCGTCCAGCGGGACACGGCCGTTGCCGAACACGTCGTCGAGGCGAGCGCCTTCGCGAGGACGCTGTCGCTCGACACCTATGCCTCCTGCCTCGGCGCGCTCCAACAGGGTCAGGTCGACGCGATCGGCGCGGACGAGGCGATCCTGTGGAACCTGGTGAAGCTCGACCCGAACACGAAGCTCGTCGGAAGGTTCGTGACCACGGAGCGCTACTCGATCGGGGTGAAGAGGAACGCCGCCGGCGACCGTCAGGGTTTCCTCCCCTTCCTCAACGCCTGGCTCGCCGGCGCGATCCGTGACGGCACCTGGGCGCGACTGTACGGGCAGGACATCAAGACGTACTCGGGAGAGACCAAGACCACTCCAGCGGACTGACCGCAAGCGTCCGCCGATGTACGAAACGTCATGGAAGAAGGTTGGCGTCGCCTAATGGACGAGCGCTGGTTGGGCGACTGCATGGAGGAGTGGCGCGACTACGGCCATCTGGTCATGCGCGCGAAATGGACGATGGATGGCTCAAGGACGCTCGCGGAGGCTGCGGGCAAATTCAGGGAACGGGCCGACGAGCTCGAGCAGCTCGCCCGCGCGGGGTTCGAGCTCGAGCAGCCGGTGAACGACGACTACGCGTTCATCGTGCGACCTGGCGAAGAGTCCCCGATGCGCCTTGTCGAGGAGGACGAATGAACGAGAGCGAGCTCGAGGCCGCACACGGCGAGCCGATCTTCGAATGTCCCGAATGCGGCAGCCTGACCATCCGCGGCAGGTGGGCGATGGATGGCGCAAGGACCCTCACCGACGCCGCGCAGAAGCTGCGCGACTACGCCCACGAGCTCGAGCACATGCGGTCGTCGGGGCTCGAGCTCTCGGCGCCGGTCGAGGACGACTACGGGATCGTCCGCCCCGGTGGAGCGCCGCCGGATGGGGTCCTCGACGCCGACGAAGACGGCGTGTGAGCGCGCATCCGCGCCTCTACCTGCTCCCGGGTCGCAAGGCCGGCGATCCCGACCGCCTCGACGGCGAAGGATGCGACGGCGTTGGCGTAGCGCGCCGCCTCTTCCAGATTGTTCCCGTCGGCGAGCGAGAGGGCGAGTCCGGCGCAGAAGGCGTCCCCGGCGCCCGTCGGGTCGACCACGCGCTCCGCCACGTACCCCGGGACGAGGATCTCCCGCCCGCCGCGTAGCAGGATCGCGCCGCGCTCGGCGACCGTGACGATCACCGCCGCAGCACGCGCCCATCCACGTGCGAGCTCGAGATCGCCCTCGATGTCCTCTTCGCTGACGACCGCGACGGTGACGCGGCCAAGGACGTCGTGCGCGTCATCCCAGTCACGGCGGTGGACCCTGCCGTCGGCGTCCCACGAGCGCAGATAGCCCTGCGCCGCCAGCACCCGGGGCACCTCCGCGAACGCATCGAAGAGCGAGAGATCGAGCTCGTGCGCGATCGACGCGAGCACCGCGCTGCGGGTCTTGCGGAGAGGCGCCGGAATGGCCTCCGCCCCGATGCCGCGGGCGCGCGATTTGAGGCGCAGCTTCCTCTTCCCGTCGACATAGCGGAACGCGAACGTCGTGGTGGTCTCGCTGTCGAGCGCATGCAGCTCGATCCCGAGCTCGGCGCAGCCGGCAGCCAGCCGCTCCCGTTCCCTGGGGCCGGCGCGCGTAAGAAGGGCGACGCGATCGCCGAGCCGTGCGGCCGCCGCGGCCGCGTACACCGCCGTGCCCCCAATGCGCCACTCGGGGTCGCTTTCGAATTCGTCGCGCGCGGCGTGCCCAATCGCGACGAGATCAAACATTAAAAAGGACGTGCATGATCTCGCCGTCCTTGATCGGATGGGCTTTCCCTTCTACCCGCATGACCCCTTGCCGCTTCGCATTGGCCTCGCTCCCCGCTTTCAAAAGCTCGTCCCAAGCGATCACCTCCGCACGGATGAACCCGCGTTCGAGATCCGTGTGGATCGCGCCCGCCGCCTCCTGCGCGGGCGTGCCGCAGGGCACGGTCCACGCGCGAACTTCATCCTCGCCGGTGGTGAAGAAGGAGCAAAGGCCGAGCAACTCGTAGGTCGCGCGGATCAACCGGTCCAGCGCGGGCTCCGCGAGCCCGAGCTCCGCGCGGAAGGCCGCCGCCTCTCCCGCGGAAAGCTCTGCGATCTCCGCCTCGAGCTTCGCGCATACCGGGACAACGCCCGTCGCACGGTGGACCGAGGCCGCGGCGCGCACCGGCGCGAGGACCTTCTCCGGCGACGAGACGTCGGCCTCATCGAGGTTGACGGCAAGCAGGAGCGGCATGAGCGTTAAGAAACGGAATCCGCGCATCGCCTTCGTCTCCTCGACGTCGAAGTCGACATCGCGCAGCGGCCGCTCTGCATCAAGCGCGGCGAGGGCTTTGCGCAGCACCGCCTTCTCGCGCTCCTTGGTCTCGCGCTCGACGCCCTTCGCGCTCCGGAGCTCGGGCTCGAGCCGCTCGAGACGTCGCTCGACCACGCCGTGATCCGCGAAAAGCAGCTCGAGTTCGACCGCGGCGAGATCGCGCACCGGATCGACCGATCCGTCGACGTGGGGCACCGACGGGTCGCCAAACGCGCGGACGACATGGACGAGAGCGTCCGCCGTACGAAGGTCACCGAGCTTCTGCGGCGAGATGCCCTGACCCGGTTTCTCGGCATGCGCGAGGCCGAGGTCGCGGTACATGACCTCAGCGTGCGTCGTCTTCTTCGGGCGATAGAGCGCCGCGAGCTGGTCGACGCGGTCATCGGGCACCTTCGCGACTCCCACGTTCGTCTCGGCTTCCGCTCCCGAAAACGACCCGGTGGCGGCGTGCGCACCCGTCAGGAGGTTGAAGAGCGTCGTCTTGCCGACGTAGGGCAGCCCCGTGATGGCCGAAACGACGCTCACGTCTGGAGTCGCGTCTCCTCGACGTTTGGCGGGTCCTCCTGGAAGATCGCCCGCGCGACCCGGCGGAATCGTTCGACCGAGCCGGTGCAGAAGACACTGTGTTCCGCGCGGCCTCCATTACGCACCACGCGATGCGATGTCAGCACCTCACGAACCGCGAGCGCCGTCGTCGCGGCGGAGTCGACGACGCGGACGTCTCTGCCGGCGACCTTTTCGATGATCGGCCGGAGCAGGGGGTAGTGCGTGCAGCCGAGCAACAGCGTGTCGACGACCGGCCGGACCACTCCCCCCTCCGTGAGCAGCGGCTCGACATATTCTCGGACCGCGTCCTCGGCCTCCGCGGTGTTCGCCCGACCATCCTCAACGAGCGGCACCAGGCGCGGGCATGCCTGCTGGGCTACGTCGACGAGCGGGTCAAGGTCGCGGAGTGCGCGGACGTACGCGCCCGAACGGACGGTGAGCACGGTGGCCAGAACCCCGATCGCCCGCCGTGCCGTCGCCGTCAGGGCCGCCGCAGCGCCCGGGCGGATGACGCCGATGATCGGGACGGCGGACTCGTCTCGGACCGCCTCGAGAGCGACCGATGTCGCGGTGTTGCACGCGATGACCACGAGCTTGCAGTCCCGGCCGGAAAACCACCGCATCGCCTCACGCGTGAAGCCGAGCACCTCGGCTGGTTCACGCGGTCCGTACGGCATGCGCGCCTCGTCGCCGAGATAGAGCGTCGACTCGTTCGGGAGCTGACGGCGCAGCTCGCGCAGGACCGTCAACCCGCCGACGCCCGAGTCGAACAGACCTATCGGCCGGTCAACGGCGTCTCCCACACGAAGGTCTAGCGGCGCTGCTGCTGTACCAGGGCGCTCGCGAGCGCTTCCATCGCTTTCGCGACGGCCGAGTTCGGGCTCGACAGTACGAAGGGCTGTTGCTTGTTCAGGGATTCAGCCACGACCTTCCAGTCCGTCGGGATCTCCGCGACGACCGGGAGGTTCAGCGTGTGCTCGATGCCGCCCTTGGACATCCCGGCGGCCGAGTCGGCCTGGTTCACCACGAGCAGGATCGGCTTCGTGCCCTTGTAGCCGAGCGCCTCGAAGGTGTCCACGGCCGCACGCGTGTTTGCGACCGACGCCTGCATGTACGTCACGACGAGAAGGATCACGTCCGCCGCGTCCAGCACGGCGAGCGACTCGTCGGAGAGCTTCGTGGGCGCATCGACGATGACGTAGTCGTGGTCCTCCGCGAGCAGCATCATCGCGGTCGCCACGTCCGGGGCCGCCATGAGCTCCGCTTCTTCGGGACGCGGCGGCCCCAGGAGGACCGCGACGCCGCTCGGTCCTTCCCAGAGAACTTCCGACAACGATGTCCGCATGCCTTGCCCGGTCGGGAGGTCCACGATGGAACGCGTCGCCGGCGGCACCTGCAGCACGTGACGGATCGAGCCGAACTGCATGACGCCGTCCATCAGCGCGACCGAGTTCCCGCGACGCCGGAGGATGGTCGCGAGATTCACCGCGATGGTCGTCTTGCCCGATCCACCCTTCGGCGAGTAGCAGACGATCATCCGTCCCTTGAGACGGATCTCGCGCTTGCCCACCGCGAGCGCGCTCGCGAGCTCGTTCGCGCCACCGGGCAGCACGAAGACCGCATCGATCCCCTGATCCGGCTTGGGATCTACAGGTCGCTGCGGGACGGTGACGATGATGATCCGGGTCCCCGGCGAGGCGGCGCGAACGCGCTTGGCGATTTCGAAGCCCGTCGTATTCCCCTGGAGGAGCGCATCGATCATCACGACATCCGGCTTCTCGGTGTTGACGCGCGCGATCGCGGACTCGCTCTCTTTCTCCACACCGACGAGCTCGGCCTCTTTCTCCCGGGAGAGCATCTGCTGAAGGTGTTGCGCGACCTGGGGCAGGTCCTCGACGAGCAGGACTCTCTTCATGCGGCGGGAGTGTATTTCGTCGACGCCCGGCGGAGCGCAAGGTGGGCCCCGACCGCCGCGAGCAGGGCGGCCGCGATGAACGAGACCGCCACGCCTGCCGTTACGCCTTGCCAGTACCACTCCGGGTACAGCCGCAGCAGATTGCTCGTCGCCGGGTCGAACAGGAAGTTGCCCTGCGGAAAGAAAACCTCGTGGAAGAGCAGGAACAGCTGGTCAAAGGCGAACACCGCGCCGATACCCGCGGCGACGACAAGCGCCGCTGCGAGCAACCCGCCATCACGCACGAGCCGCAGCGCATCGCCATCGCGCCGAGCGCGCCGCAGCCGGAACGCCCCGACGCCGAGGGCGAGGAGGGCGGCGACCTCGGCCCCGCGGAACACGTTCCGGACGTCCGCCATGTGCTCGTACTCCGCACCGCTGAATGTGCCGAGGCCCGCGGGAGGCTCCCTCAACCCGATGACGTAGGCCGTCCAGCGCCGATGCCACTCCACGAGCGCAGGGAGATCGACGGACCACTCGACGCTTGTCGTTGTCAGCAGCTTGCTCGTGAAGGTCGTCCCCTTCACGCCGTTCACGTTCGCGAGCGCCGCGTACGCCCAATCGCCGCTCCACACCAGCGCGAATGCAACGAGACCGAAGATCGCGAATGCGATCGCGAAGATCGCGACCTCAACACGATGCGAGCTCACGCCGGGATCGCGCCGAGGCCTGGCCGATCGGGATACACAAAGCGTCCGTTCTCGACGCGGACGGCGCGGAAGGGATCGTCCGTAATCAGCAGATTGCCGTCGAGGTCGGCCCACTCGACCGCCGGCGCGAGATGCGCCGCCGCCGCGATCGCTACGCTGGTCTCCGCCGCGCGACATCCGAGCATCACCTTGAGCCCCCGCTCGTGAGCGGCCGTGATCATCGCGCGCGCGGGCCCGACGCCTCCGCATTTCTGAAGCTTCACATTGATGCCGTCGCACGCGCCGGCCAGACGCGGCACGTCGGCCGCACGGACGGCGGCCTCGTCCACGACGATCGGCAGCTCCGAACGTTCCCGTACCAGGCGGAGGCCGTCGATGTCATCCGGCGTGACCGGCTGCTCGACGAACTCGATCCCGAAGGGCACGAGGCGCGCAATGCGTCCTGGCGCCTCTTCCACGGACCATGCGGCGTTCGGATCGACGCGAATCACGCCGTCGAACCGCTCGCGGATGGCCGAGAGAATGGCGACGTCGTCGCCGTGCCCGAGCTTCACCTTCAACACCGTGAAGCCTTGGGCCGCGGCCTTCGCCGCGCGCTCGGCCATCACCGCCGGCTCGGCGATCCCGATCGTGAACGACGTCGGCGGCGGCTCCGCCGGGGCCAGGCCGAGGAACTCGCGAAGCGGGACCCCGGCGGCCTGCGCCGCCCGGTCGTGCGCGAGGACGTCGATCGCGCAGCAGGCCGCCCCGCCGTGGGGGAAGCGCTCGTCGAGCCGCGCGCCGAGGAGCGTGAGGTCGAGCGGATCCTTGGGCAGCAGGTCGAGCGCCGAACGTACGTCGCGCTCGATGGACTCAGCCGACTCGCCGAAGAAGGCGTCCGGGACGCCCTCGCCGCGCGAAACGCGCTCGCCCTCCCGGAGCTCGACGAGCACGACCTTCTTGGTCGTCTGAGTCGCACGCGAGATCGCGAACGGTACCGTCAGGTGGAGCTCGACGACGTGGACGTCGGTCTTCACGCCGGAACCGCCGCGCGCAGCGCCTGAGCGAGGCGATCGGCTCCGGCGGCGCCTTCGCGGATCGGATCCGCGGCCGGCAGCTTCGTCGCGTACGCAGCATCGCCGAGCTCGGCACGTGCTCGTTCTTCGCCCATGCCGCTGGTGTTGACAGCGATCGCGACGACCCGCGCGGGCGGATGGCCCGGTGGCCTCCGCCACGACGCGGCCTCTTCGTAGATCCGCACGCACTCGCGCAGGTCCCGGAGCGGCAGGCCTTCCCGCTCGAACCCCTTGACGGTCATCCGCGTCGCGTCGTGGCAGAGGACCATCAGGTGAGGGGCGCTCCCATGAAGCAGGCCAAGGGTGACGCCGGAGAAACCGGGGTGGGTCAGCGACCCCTGCCCCTCGACGATCACCCAGTCCGCGCGCTCGGCCGCATCGCAGACCATGCGCTCCGCCGCGCCGGCGATGAAGTCGGCAACGACGGCGTCGACCGCGATGCCGTCTCCGGCGATGGCGATGCCGGTCTGTCCCGTGGCGACGAACGCGGCTCGCTCGCCCGCGCGCTCGAGCGCGCGCACGATCTCCAGGGACGCGGTCATCTTCCCCACCGCGGCATCGGTGCCGACCGTGAGAACGACCGTCGCGCCTTCGCGGGGCCGGCGATGACCTCCGATGGAGAGGTCTATCGGCGGCTCTCGAAGCTCGCGCACGCTCCCGCCGCCGCGCCGCGCGGCGTCCGCGAGGGCGGGGTCCGCCAGCACCCGCTCGTGCAGTCCGTTCCAGACCTCAAGCCCGCTTGCGAGCGCCCACGCGAGCGCGGGCCGGTAGGAGTCCGGGATGCGGCCGCCGGCCGCCGCCGTCCCGATGACCAGCGCCCTGGCGCCGAGCGCCGCCGCCTCCTCGACGCTCGCGACGATAGGCACGCCTCGTCCGACACCCACGCAGTCCGCCGCATCCTTGCCCGCGCGCGTCGAGTCCACGACCGCAACGACCGGGAACGGCGCGTAACGCAGGATCCCGATGGCGGTCTTGGCGGTTGCGGGCGCGAACTGGCCCTCGGCGAGGATCGCCAGTCGGGGGGCTGTCGCTTCGTGCTCCGCTACGCGTCCGGGGGCCCCTGCCCCCTGGGCCCCTCCCCCCGGTCCCCGATTCATGCTCCTCCCAGATCAGGACCCAGGCGCAGGAACCGTCCACCGCGCTCGCGCGTGGTCTCTCCGGACTCGAGGGCCATAGCGCCACGAACGAGCACGTGGTCGATCCCGACCGGAAAGCGATGCGGGTCGTCATAGGTCGCCGTGTCCCGCACACGAGCGGGATCGAACACGACCAGATCCGCCCACGCGTGCTCGCGGACGACGCCCCGGTCCCGAAGCCGTAGGCGCGACGCGGTAGCGGAAGTCATTTTCCGGACCGCGTCCGCGAGGGTGAGCACGCCTTCGTCGCGCGCGTATCGACCGAGCACACGGGGAAAGGTGCCGTACGAGCGCGGATGCGGCTTCCCGAACGAAAGCGGCCCGTAGGGCGCGTTGGCGCGGGAGTCGCTTCCGACGCAGACCCACTCCTTGGCCATGACGTAGCGCACGTCGTCCTCGCTCATCGAATGGTGGACGATGTCCACGGCGCCGTCGTGCTCGATGAGCGCGTCACACGACCACTCGAGTGGGTCACGGCCAGCTTCGGTCGCGAGCTGCTGCACGTTCTTCCCCGCCCACTCCGGGTGGTGCCGCGCGCGCGCGATGACGATGCGGTCCCAGGCTCTTCCGGTCTCGACGTCTTCCCCGCGGATGCGCTCGCGCACGGCGGGGTCGCGCAGGCGGTCGCACATCTTCGCGGTCCCACCCTCGTGCACCCAGTTCGGGATGGTGACCGCGAGGCCGGTCGATGAGGCCGTGTACGGGTACTGGTCGGCGGTCACGTCGACCCCCTCGGCCCGCGCGCGCTCGATCAGCGCGGTCGACTCCTTGACCTTGCCCCAGTTCTGCTTTCCCGAGGCCTTGTGATGCGAGAGCTCGACCCGGACCCCAGATCTCCGTCCGATCTCGAGGTTCTCCTCGACGGCATCGAGAAGCCTGGTGCTCTCGTTGCGGATATGGCTCGCGTACAAGCCGCCCCGCTCCCGCACGATCGCGCAGAGCGCGGCGAGCTCGTCGGTGGTCCCGAAGGCACTCGGTGGATAGATGAGCCCGGAGGCGAGGCCGATGGCGCCTTCATCCATCGACTTCGCGAGCAGCGTGCGCATCCGGGCGAGCTCGTTGGCGGTCGGCGCACGCGCGTCCGCGCCCATGACACACGAGCGGAGGGTGCCGTGCCCCACGAACGAGCAGACGTTTATCGAAGGGCGCGCGCGGTCCACCGCGGCGGCGTACTCGCCGAACGACGACCACGTCCGCTTGACGTCGAGCCGCGCGAGCTCGCGATCGAGCTCGGCCTCGGCAAGGCCGCTCACCGGCGCGGACGAGCCGCCGCAGTTCCCACAGACCACGAGGGTCACGCCCATGTGGAGGGCGCTCTCGAGGGCGTCGTTCACGAACATCGCCTCGTCGGAGTGCGAATGGATGTCGATGAACCCCGGCGTGATCATCCGCTCGGAGACGTCGAGCGTGCGAGCATCATCCTGGGCCAGATCGCGGCCGATCGCCGCGATGCGGCCGTCCTTTATCGCCACGTCCGCTCGGCGCGCGGGCGCCCCCGTACCGTCGATAACGCTGCCGCCGCGCAGCACGAGGTCGATCACCGAGTCCGTCGCTCGCGTCCTGTCCCGCGCTCCTTGCGCTTTCCGACGATCAGGAGCTTCGGCGACCCTGCGTCGGCGGGGTGTCCGTCGTAGTCGCCGTGCAGCGTCTCGACCTGGAATCCCGCTTCCGAGAAAAGAAGCTCGGCTTCACGCCGATAGAGGTAATGAAGTGTCGTGGTCCCGGTGATCCGCTTCACCGTGCCATCCTCCGCGATCTCGTCGTACCACATGCGCTGGGTCACGCCATCGACATTCGCCCGGCTCGATGAAAACGCCCGGACGGCCTTGCCCGTCTCTGGGTCGAGGCGTTCCCACTCGTCGACGACGCCACCCTCCATACCCACGATGCGCTGCGGGTCCGGCTGAAAGACGTCGATCGCCACCCGCCCGCGAGGGGCGAGATGCTCGCGCATCCGGGCAAGGCAGGCCCAGCGATCGTCCGGCGTGAGCATCAGGAAGGAATTGAGGGCGACAAAGATGAGCGCGAAGGCCTCATCAAGTGAGAAGGCCCGCATGTCAGCCTCGACCCACCGCACGTCGACGTTCACCCGCCGGGCGCGGCGCTCCGCGCGCTCCAGCATCGCCCGAGAGTGATCGAGACCCACGACATGATGGCCGTCCTGCGCGATCGGCACCGCGATGCGGCCGGTACCGCAGCCTAGCTCGAGGATCGGACCGCCGGTGCGGCGCGCAAGACCGGAGAACCACTCCACATCCGGGCCACCTTCGATCGGCCCGACGGCGAGGTCGTAGAGCGCGGCGAGTCGCGCGGCCTCGCCCGCGTCGCGCTCCGTGCCCTGCCAATCACGGCTGGCGGCCGTTGTGTGCCTCCTTCGCGCGCTTCACCAGTGAGCCATCGACGAACGCGTCAAGTGCGGTCATCGCCAGCGCCTTGGCCGCGAGCCGCATCGTCTCGAGAGCGTGCGGCGTCTTCGCCGCCTCGGTGAAGGCGATCGAGTGACCCGGCACCGGACCTTCCGTGATCGCGAGGAACGGATGGATGCCGGGCACGAGCGTGGTCACGTTCCCCATGTCCGTCGAGCCGTGCGTGTCGCTCGACCGCCGCGGGTGCATCGTGCGACCGAGGGCCTTCGCATTCTCAGCGAACGCTTCCGCGAGCGGCCGATTCGTATTCACCACCTCGCAGACCTCGCTCCATTCCGTCTTCAGCTCGCAGCCGGTGGCGAGCGCCGCCCCTTCGAAGCACGCGAGGACCCGGCGGCGGAGGTCGGCGAGATAGGTGTTCTCCGGAGAGCGCACCATCAACCGCGCGGCTGCGCGATCGGGAATGATGTTCGCGGCCTTCCCGCCGTCGGTGATGATCCCGTGGATCCGCGAATCGCTCCTGACCAATAGACGCAGCGCCGACATCGCGTTCCATCCAAGTACCAGGCCATCGAGCGCATTGACACCCTCGTGCGGCTCGGCGGCGGCGTGGGCCGCTTTCCCGAGAAGCTCTACGTCCAGGTTCACCATCGCGAGCATGAGCGGATCGATCTCGTCGCGATCGCCGGGGTGGTACATGAGCGCTGCGTCCACACCGTCAAAGACGCCGCCCTCGATCAGATGCACCTTGCCGTTGCCGCGCTCCTCGGCGGGACAGCCGATCAGCCGGACGCGACCCTTGAGCCCATTCAGCACGTCGCGGAGCGCGAGGAACGCGCCTACCGCCGCGGCGCCCATGAGGTTGTGGCCGCAGCCGTGGCCGATGCCCGGAAGAGCGTCGTACTCGCCGAGGATCGCGATCAGCGGCCCGCCGGCGCCGGCTTCGACAGCGAACGCTGTATCGAGACCGCCGGCGGTCGTCTCGGCGTTCGTCCCTTCCGCGCGCAGATATGCCACAAGCGAATCGGCCGCGAAACGCTCCTCGAACGCGAGCTCCGGGCGCGAATGGATCGCAAGCGCGAGCCGATCGAGCGCCGGAGCCCGTGCGTCGACGCGCTCGGCGAGGCGCTTTTTGAGCGCCCTGACATCCAAGGCGATTGGAGGCTAACCCGAACGGACGGCGGGCCGCGCGCTCAGGACCAGCTCGGCCAGCGCGAAACCGGCGACGACGAAACCTCCGGTCAGGATGGTCAGGCCGTCGACGGCGCGCAGCAGCGCGAGCGCCGCGACGAGAGCTCCCACGCTCAGTCCCCTGCGCAACGCGCGCCGCCGACGCGGCTCGCGGCCACGCGGCCGAGCCTGGCCGGCCCAGCGTTCCTCCAGAGCGAGGCTGACGAGCGCCGTCACGCTGGCGACGAACACCGACGCACCCACGATCACCGTGGCGATGGCTAGCGTGTCGGCCGGATCGCGCATGAGGACGACGAACACCACGACCGCGAGACCGGCGAGCGCGAGCAGCACGAGGAGCCGTTTCGTTATCGGTCCTCGGTCTCCGGCGGCATGGCGAGGGGCAACGCGACCTGCTCGCTCCCGGCGGCGATCGGTGCCTGGGCGAGCGTCTCGATCGCACCCGACGCGCGGGCCAGGGCGCGGTCGGTCTCATCGAACTTCTTCGTGGCGTTCTCGAGGTGCCGACCGAGCTGGTCGTGAAGCTCGACGAAGCGCTCGAACTCGCGACGCACCGCGGACACGCCCTGCTGCAGCTCGCGCGTACGCTCCTGCATCGCGAGGCCGCGGACGCCGAGCGCGATCACCTGAAGGTACGCAAGCAGCGTGTTCGGCGACGCTGGGATGACCTTGCGCTCGGCGCAGTAGGCGCGCAGATCCGGCTCTCCCTCTTCCTCGCGCAGTACGAGGTCGTAATAGACCGACTCGGACGGGATATACATCACGGCAAAGTCGATCGTGCCGTCCGCGGGAGAGACGTAGCGGCCGACCGCGTCCACGTGCCGCCGGACCTGCTGGAGGAACAAGCGCTTTTTCGCGCGACGCTCGGTCTCGGCAGCCGCGCTCGCGAGCGCGGTCCACGTCTCGTTGGGGAACTTCGCGTCGATCGGAACGATTCGCCCGGCGTAGCGCACGATGGCATCGACCCGCGACCCGTCCTTGTAGGTGTACTGGATCTCGTACGCGGACGCAGGGAGGGCATCGTGAAGAAGCCGTTCGAGGAGGAGCTCGCCAAATCCGCCGCGGGCCTTCGGCGCGCGCAAGAGATCCTGAAGTGAGCCGATGTCCTTGGCGAGCTCACCGATCCGCTGGCTTTGCTCGGACAGCGCGCCGAGCTGCCGCGAGAGGTCGCTGAGCGTTCGCTGAGTCGTGCCGGCTTGGCTGGTCAGCTGGTGCTCCGTGGCTCCGAGCGCGCGGCTCAGATCGGACCGCAGATCCGCCACCGAACGCGCCAGCAGCTCGACCTGCCCCTGGGCGCCCTGCTGCGCGGCTTGGAGCTGCGCACCGACGCTCTCGCGGAGGGCCGCGCCGCCGCCGTCAGCGGTGGGCCGGCGAACGACGAGGGCAAGCGCCGTCAGCGCCACGATCGCCGCCAGAAGCGCGAACAGCGTCGCGAGGTCCATGGCCTGCGATTGTCGTCACCAAAGGCCTTTAGCACAAGCGTTCGAGGCAAGATTTGTGTGCGCCGCACCTGTACGACGGTCGCGGAGCTCCTGGGCCTTTGCGTCGGTGCTGTAGAAAGGTCGGCCAATGGAAGCAAGCGGCCCGACCCGTCCGCTGTCGTTCCGCGAATCAGCGATCTACGGCTTCGGAACACTTGGGGCGAGCGCGGTCTACAGCTTCCTGAACAGCGGCGCGGGACTCTACCTAGAGCGCTACCCCGCGGTCCCGACCTGGGCGGTCGGCCTCCTCTCGCAGGAGCGATCTCTCGCGGGTGCCTTCGTGCAACCAATTGTGGGCGCAATGTCCGACCGTACGCGAACACGGATCGGCCGGCGCAAACCGTTCTTCATCGCGGGCGTCGCGCTCACCGCGGCCTCGCTCCTCTTCCTGAGCGGATTCCCGCCGCTTGTGCCGATGCTGATGGTGCTCTCCATAAACGCGTTCTTCCTCAACGTGGCCGTCGACCCATACACCGCACTCATGGCGGACATCGTGCCGCCGGAGCAGCGAGGCCGCGTGGGGACGATCCTCGCCGTCTTCAACATGGCCGGCCAGATCGGAGCAACGCTGCTTGCGATCTTCCTCTGGGATCGTTCACCCCAGCTCGTTTTCCTCTACGTCGCCGTGATCCTCGTGATCTCGTTCACGATCACGACGATCGGGGTCAAGGAGCCGGAGTCTCCACCGCGCCCGACGGAGCCGGTGCGTTTCGACCTTCGGGGCTACCTGCGCGGTCTCCTCGCGTACCGGGAGCTGAGCAAATACATCTTGGCGGCCGTGGCCTTCTGGCTAGGCACCGGAGGCGTACTCCCCTACCTCACGCGCTTCGGCGTGCGGGAGCTGGGGACCAGTGAGGGTGAGGCTTTCCAGCTGTTTCTCCCCGCCCTGGTCGGCACGATCGTCGGCGCGATCCCGGCCGGGTACGCCGCGGACCGCTATGGCAAGAAACAGGTCCTCGCCGTCGGCGTGCTCGCGTTCTCGTTGATCGCCTTCGCGGCCTCTCAGGTCCAGACCGTGCCGCAGGCGCTCGTCGCCATGGGTTTTGTCGGGATTGCGAACGGCGTGTGGACGGCGCTGAACATCCCGTTGCTCGTTGACCTGGTGCCGCGCGAACGCGCGGCCGAGATGACCGGGCTCGGATCGGGTATTTGGTCGCTCGCGCAGCCGGTTGGCGCGGTCGTGGCCGGGATCATGATCGGCAACTTCGACAGCTATCGCGCAGCGTTCGTGGGGGCGGCAGCTTTCGTTCTGGTGAGCTTCCTTCTGCTCCTGACGGTCCACGCACCGCACACGCGCCGCGCGGTCTGAACGCGCCTCGTCGTTGCGCACGGACGGGCTTGGAACCCTTTTCCTCGGGGGTTGTAGGGAGAACAGGTGGCGCAAGGGCCATGCAGCCACAGCACGGAGGGACGCATGCGACGCATATCGATCCTCGCAGTCGGCACGCTCCTCGCCCTCGCCGCGCTCGCCGGCACGGCCTTCGCGAAAGAGGGCGCGGTAACCAAGCTCGACCCGCTCCCGCCCGGTGGCCTTCACGCCGGCCAGACCTACGTGTTGGGCTACACGATCCTGATGGACGGCGTCGAGCCGTACAAAGCGGACACGACCGAGATCCTCATCCGCAACACGACGGGCAAGGCGCTCTCCTACCCCGGTACCACCGCCGGCGCAGCCGGCCACTACGTGGCCAAGGTCTACTTCCCTGCCGCGGGCACGTACACCTGGCAGGTGACGCAGGGCTCGTTCTTCGCGCCCTTCGACCTCGGGACGGTCACGGTTCTCGCGCCGGCCTCTACCTCAGCGAATGACTCGCAAAGTGCTCCGGCCCCAAGCCCCGCCAACGAACCACTCGGTCAAGGCATCGCCTTCGTCGCGGCACTCATCGCGATCGGCGGCACGGTCCGCCTCGCACAGCTCGTTCGCACCCAGCGTCGGACCACCGCAGCGGCCTGAAGCGAAGAACGGGGGCGGGGCCTCTGGGCCCTGCTCCCTTTCTGGCGCTTTCTTTTTTGGTAGCACGTCCCTGCGCAGAGACAGTTAGCCGACCGGCACCGCCGTCGTGGTCGCGATCCTTGCCGTGAGCGAGCTCGGGCAGATCTGGTGATACGGACACTGCTGGCAGGTGCGGAGGTTCTTCGGATTCGGAGCGAAGTCGCGCGAGCGGATCTTCGCCGCCGTCGACGTCACCAACGCACGGACCGCACCGATGCTGTCGTCCGTGGGGGTGATCACGCCCCGCTCGCCGCTCTCAAGGAAGTGCAGAGCCGCCTGGACGGGACGCTCACGGTAGACACGCTCGTGGGCCAGGACGTAGAGGCGTAGCTGCAGGCTCTCGCCAGCCGCGCGCTGGGCGCGACCGCTCCCCTCCTCATCCGCCCCAGCCTTGTAGTCCACCACCACCGCGCCGCTTGGCGTCCGATCGACGCGGTCCCAGCGACCGACCACGCGGTCGTTCCCGATCATGAAGCTGAAGCGCTGTTCGACGAGGTCCGGCGCGGGCTGCGCGCGCTCATCGTCGTGAAAACGCCGGAGCGCGGCCAGGCCCGCTTGAAAGCGCTCGCTCTCGTGCGCGGGGTTGATAAATCCTTCGGCGAGCCATGCCGCGCGAAAAACCGCTTGAAGGTCGGCGAGCGTGGGCGTCTCCCCGTCTCGTTTGCGCCGCAGGTAGTCCTTGACCGCCTCGTGCAGGGCGAGGCCGTACGTCATCTGCGGCGTGGGCAACACCGGGATCTGCAGCACGTGCTTGAAGCGATAGAGCAGCGCGCAGCGCTGGTAATCGTCGATCGCCTCGTACGACACGGTGAGCACGTCGTCGACGCCGAGCGCCGGCAGAGGCGCGTCGGCCGGCGCGGGCGCGCGCTGGAAGCGTTGCAACGCTTCGATGACCTGGAGCCTGGCGGAAAGGCGTGAGGGCTCACGGCCGAGCGCCTCTCCGATGAACCGGCTCGGACGCGACGGGCGCTGGAACCCGTAGTCGATCGCGCTCGTGAAGTAGAAGGCGTCCTTGGCGCGGGTCATCGCGACATACGCAAG